>JBBQBU010000213.1:0-9330 GCA_038318015.1 Chloroflexota bacterium
GACATGATTTGTTGCACAGTTTCGACGGCGTGCGCGCGGCTGACAGTTGCCTGCTACGTTCTCAGCTCGACTTTGTCCATTTGGGGAGATTCGTGGAGACAGCGCAAAGCCCACATCTACCTGGAGACCGAATTTCCGCCGGAATATATGGATGTCGGCCGCACACCGTGACATCGAAAAACTCCAACGCGACACAACACAGCCGTCCGGTGCTGTAAAGGGTCGCGGATCGCAGCCAGGGCGAAATGGACAAAGTCGAGCTCAGTGACACACGAATTGCCGTTTCCCGATTGGCGGCCTTAACGGCACGGATTGACAGCACTCCCCCCTCCCGCGCACGGGAGAGGGGGTCGGGGGGGTGAGGGGATGTCAGGCGCGCAGCCGGCGGTACCGGCGGATCAGTGCGTTGGTGGACGAGTCGTGCGTCAGGCCGGCATCGTCGGGTACCTGCAGCTCGGCCATGATGCGGAGCGCGAGCGCCTTGCCAAGCTCCACGCCCCACTGGTCGAATGAGTTCACGCCCCAGATGACGCCCTGCGTGTAGACGCTGTGCTCGTAGAGGGCGACCAGCTTGCCCAGGACTTCCGGCGTCAGACGGTCCGCCATGATCGTGTTCGTCGGCTGGTTGCCGGGGAACGTGCGGTGCGGAACCAGCGCCTCGGCCATCCCCTCGGCGCGGGCCTCGTCTGCCGTCTTCCCGAACGCCAGCGCCTCCGTCTGGGCAAAGAAGTTCGCCATCAGCAGCTCGTGCTGTGAGCCGAGCGCATTGTTCGGCTTCCAAAACCCGATGAAGTCGGCCGGAATCAGGCGAGTGCCCTGGTGCAGCAGTTGATAGAACGAGTGCTGTCCGTTGGTGCCCGGCTCACCCCAGTAGATCGGGCCGGTGGCGTAGTCGGCGGTGGTGCCAGCCTGGGTGACGCGCTTGCCGTTGCTCTCCATCGTTAACTGCTGCAGGTAGGCCGGGAATCGCTTCAGGTACTGGTCGTATGGCAGCACCGCTACGGTCTCCGCACCGAAGAAATCTGTGTACCAGACCGTCAACAGGCCGAGCAGCGCCGGCAGGTTCTCGGTAAGCGGGGCTGTCCGATAATGCTCGTCGATGGCGTTGAAGCCGGCCAGCATCTCGCGGAAGCCGTCCGGGCCAATCGCCAGCATCGTTGACAGCCCGATGGCCGAGTCCATCGAGTAGCGCCCGCCGACCCAGTCCCAGAAGCCGAACATGTTGGCCGTGTCGATCCCGAACTTGGCGACCTCTGGCCCGTTCGTGGACACGGCCACGAAGTGCTTCGCGACGGCCTCGTCGTCCTTCAGGGTGCAGAGCGACCAGTCGCGGGCCGCTGTGGCGTTGGTGATCGTCTCCACGGTCGTGAACGTCTTGGACGCGACGATGAAGAGCGTTTCGGCGGGGTCGAGGTCGTGGGTCGCTTCCACGAAGTCGGTCGGGTCTACGTTCGAGACGAAGCGGAACGTCAGGCTGCGGTCGGTGTAGTGGCGGAGCGCCTCGTAGGCCATCACCGGCCCGAGGTCCGACCCGCCGATGCCGATGTTCACGACGTTGCGGATGCGCCGGCCCGTGTGACCGAGCCACGCGCCGCTTCGCACTCGGTCCGCGAACTGGGACATGCGATCCAGCACGACATGGACGGCCGGCACCACATTCTCGCCGTCCACCAAGATGGTGGCACCGCGCGGGGCACGCAGTGCCGTATGCAGGACAGCGCGGCCCTCGGTCGTATTGATCTTCTCGCCGGCAAACATCGCGCTGATGTGGGCGCGCAGACTACATTCGTCGGCCAACTGCACCAGCAGGCAGAGCGTGTCGTCGGTCACGCGGTTCTTAGAGTAGTCGAGGAAGAGGCCGGCGGCTTCGAGCGTCAGGCGTTCGCCACGCGTCGGATCGTCAGCGAACAGCGTCCGCAGGTGCGTTGACGCCAGGTCGCGGTGGTGGGCCTGGAGCGCGGCCCAGGCCGGACGGGCCGTCAACGGAATAGGGCCGGGGGTGCTGGTGACCATCGCTCTAAAGCCTCCCGGAATGGTCGCCGCAGACGCGCGGCGTGCCTGTGCACGTGACAGCGGGTTGTCGTATCACCTACGCCATAGGGTACGCCATCCTCCCGATTGTCGAGCCACCGAATCGGGCATATTGAGTGTGTTCAGGATAGTGATTGGATCGATTTACTTGTGCTACCCTACCTTCCACGCGTTCGACGCGTGCTGGTGCCTGCTTTGCGGTAGCGTATCGGTGCCAAATCTGTTGGGAGCGGCCGACGCCGTAGTCGGCGATAGGGAGAAGTGAGGATGTCCTCGACGATGAGTCGCCGTGCGATGTTACGCGGCGCAGCGAGCCTGATTGGGGCGCTAGGGGCGACGGCACTCCTGTCGGCGTGTGGCTCGTCGACCCCGGCGGCCAAGCCTGCCGAGACGAAGCCCGCCGAAGCTGCCAAGCCGGCCGCGCCGGCAGCCCAGCCCGCTGCGACGACGGCCCCGGCCAAGCCCGCCGAAGCCGCCAAGCCGGCCGAGGCTGCGAAGCCTGCCGCTGCGGCCCCGGCCGTCTCGAAGAAGATTGGCGGCGAACTGCGCCTGCACCTCCGGACTGGCCCAGAAGAAGACACGATGAAGGCGGTCCTCCCGAAGTTCACCGAGGACACTGGCATCAACGTGAAGGTGGAGACGTTCCCGACCGACGAGTACTTCGTCAAGGTCTCGACGCTGATGGCTGGCGGCACCGCTGGCGACGTGATGTGGAGCATCTACCGCAACACGCCGCGCTGGGCGAACAACAAGGTTATTGCGGACCTGGACGAGCTGGTCGCCAACGACAAGTTCGACCTGTCGCAGTACTATCCGTCGGGCATCGACGCGGCGAAGTACCAGGGCAAGCTCTACGCGCTGCCGTTCAAGCTGCACCCCGGCCCGACGGCGCTCTACTACAACGCCAACATGGTGAAGGATGCCGGCGTCACCATGCCGGACAAGCAGTTTGCATCCTGGGAAGACCTTATCAAGACGGCAAAGACCCTGACCAAGGATGGCCGCTGGGGCTTCCAGATCAACCTGACCCCCAACACAACCAACACCTTGCAGTCGGTCAACATGTACCTGCGGTCCTGGGGCACAGACATCTACTCCGAGGACGGCAAGAAGTCGCAGTTGAACGACCCGAAGGCGAAGGAAGCGATTTCGTTCATCTACAAGCTGATGCATGAAGATAAGGTGGCGGTCACCGCCAAGGACTTCACGGCCTCGGGTGAGGATTTGATGATCGCTGGCCGGGTGGCGATGCTCCAGGCGTCGTCGTCCACCAAGAGCATCACGACGAAGTTGGCTGGCAAATTCGAGGTCAAGAACCTGCTGATGCCGAACGGCCCCGGCGGCACCTATGGGACGCAGGCCATCACCGACCAGATCGTGATGAACGCCAAGACCCAGAACAAGCCGGCCGCCTGGGAACTGGTCAAGCTGCTGTGTGGCAAGGATGTCGGCATCCGGCTGGGTGGTGGCACCGGCGGCATCGCGTCTGGCACGACCGGTGGGCGGATCGACGTGGTCAACGACCCGGCAATCATGGCGAACCCGCTGCACCCGGTCTTCCTGGATCTGCTGAAGAATGCGGTTGCCCCGCGCCTGCCGGCCAACCTCCGCGAGGAGGAAGTCGCTACGGCATTCCACCAGACGCTGACCCCGGTGTTCCTGGGCGAGCGCAAGCCAGACGATGCGTTCTTCACCGAACTGCACACGGCAGTTCAGCGCGTCCTCGACCAGCCCATCGCCTGAGTCAACGCCAGAACGAGCGGCTTCGACCGCATAGGATCAACCCGTGAGTACCAGCTCATCGGCCCTCGCTGCGCAACCCGCGCGGCGAGGGTCTTCCCCGCTCACTCGCCGCAGGGCGATCGAAGGGTACCTGTACATCTCGCCCTTTTTGCTGGGCTTTTTGATCTTTACGGCGTACCCGCTCGTGATGTCGTTCTACCTGAGTTTCACGAACTACAACATCATCAGCGACCCGGTCTGGGCCGGCCTGGAGAACTACCGACGGGCGTTCTTCGAGGACGACCTGTTCTGGTCGTCACTCGGGCGCACCGGGAAGTACGCGCTGTGGGTCGTGCCGCTCGGCATCGTCTGCTCGCTGCTGGCAGCCATGCTGCTCAACCAGGGGCTGCCCGGCACGACCATCTTCCGGACCATCTTCTTCCTGCCGTCCATTACCCCGATCATCGCGTCCGTGCTGATCTGGCTGTGGATCTTGCAGCCGTCCATCGGAGTGATGAACTATCTGTTGAGCCTCGTCGGCATCCCCGGTCCGGCCTGGGTTCAGAGCACCGCCTGGGCCATGCCGTCGCTGGTGCTGCTTTCGTTGTGGAACACAGCAGGCGGCAGCCGCATGATCGTGTTCCTGGCGGGCTTACAGGGCGTTCCCCAGGAACTGTACGAGGCGGCCCATATTGACGGGGCCAGCGCGTGGCAGCGCTTCTGGCATGTGACCATTCCGATGATCTCGCCGACGATCTTCTTCAACCTGGTGATCTCGGTCATCGGTGCGCTGTCGGTGTTCTCGGTCGCATACATCGGGACGCAGGGCGGCCCGGCCTACGCCACGTACTTCTACGTCTACCACCTGTATGTCAGCGCGTTCCAGTACTCGCTGATGGGGTACGCATCGGCCCTGGCGTGGGTCTTCCTGCTCATCGTGTTGTTCCTGACGGTTTTGCAGTTCAACCTGCAAAGCCGGTGGGTGTTCTACGCAGGCGACGAGAAATCGGGGGGGAAAGACAATGGCTGATTCAGCCGCACTGGCCCCTCGCTCAGTCAGCGTCAGGAGCGGATCAGCGAAGACGGCGCGGCTGCAGGCGGCCATCGTCTTCTACGTAGTCGCTGGCATCTTGACGTTCTTTTTCTTCGGCCCGTTCCTGTGGACGGTTATTTCGTCCTTGAAGGCGCCGAACGAGATCACGACGTTCCCGCCGATCTTCGTGCCCGAGCGCCTGCGCTTCGAAAACTATGCGCGGGCCTGGACGAAGGTGCCGTTCTTGACGTTCTACATCAACTCGCTGATCGTGACCGGGCTGGCGGTGACCGGCCAGGTCATATCGGCGTCGCTGGTGGCGTACGGCTTCGCACGGTTCGACTTTCCGTTCCGCAACACGCTGTTCATGCTGGTCATCGCAACACTGATCGTGCCGTGGGAAGTGACCATCGTGCCCAGCTTCCTGCTGTACAAGTGGCTCGGCTGGCTTGACACACTCAAGCCGCTGATCGTGCCGTCGTTCTTCGGCGGGTCGCCGCTGTACATCTTCCTGTTGCGGCAGTTCTTCCTGAGCATCCCGCGTGACCTGGACGAGGCTGCCGCCATTGATGGGGCGAACTCGTTCCGCATCCTCTGGCAGATTTTGGTGCCGCTCTGTGCGCCGGCGCTGGCAACGGTGGCGATCTTCGCGTTCTTGCAGCACTGGAACGAGTTCATCCAGCCGCTGATCTTCCTGAACACAGAGTCGAACTACACCGTGTCGCTCGGGTTGCGCCTCTTCCAGACCTCACCCAACGACCCCGGCGAGCCGAAAGAGCACCTGTTGATGGCCGCCGCCGTCATCGCGACGGCCCCCTGCATCGTGCTCTTCTTCGCGGCACAGCGCTTCTTCGTGCGCGGCATCGTCATGTCGGGCATCAAGGGGTAGGCACCGCGCGATCAACCTGCACACATCAGCTGCCAGCACCCTGCTGGCGGCTGATGCCTTCTCTGGCGATGCGTTGACGCCGCCCGAGCGCGCAAAGGATCTACGTTGAAGATTACGAGCGTCGAGACGTTCATCGCCGGCCTGGATCGGCGCAACTACCTGTTCGTGCGGGTCCAGACCGACGAGGGAATTCACGGTATCGGTGAAGCGTACTCGTGCGGGCCGGACGAGGCGACGGCCGCCGTTGTGGCCGACTTCGAGACCTGGCTGATCGGGAAAGACCCGCGCGACATCGAGGCGTTGTGGCACCTGATGTACGCCGGGTCGCGCTTTCCCGGCGGCTCGATCCTCAACTCGGCGCTGAGCGGCATCGAGCACGCGCTGTGGGACATCCTGGGCAAGTCGCTCGGCGTGCCGGTCTGGCGGTTGCTTGGCGGCCAGTTCCGCGACCGCATCCGGGTGTACCAGTCGCCGCACGGCGCGACGCCCGACGCGCTGGCCGAGGACGCCGTGCGCCTGATCGAGCGATACGGCTACACCGCGCTGAAAATCGGACCGCAACCGCCGAACTGGACCAGCATGCCGTACAGCACCGTCGTCCGCGAGTCGGCGAAGCGGCTGGAGGCCGTGCGCCGCGCGGTTGGCGACGACATCGAAATCGGCGTGGATGCCCACGCGCGCATCTTCGAGCCGGTCCGCGCGTTGGAGATGGCCGAGGCGCTGAAGCCGTACCGTCCGTTCTTCTTCGAGGAGGCGCTGCGCCCGGAGAACATCGACGCGATGGCCGAGGTGCGCGCGAAGGCGACCATTCCCATCGCCACGGGCGAGATGCTGTACACCAAGTTCCAGTTCCGCGAACTGTTGGAGAAGAAGGGCGCAGACATCATCCAGCCCGACGTGTGCATCGCGGGCGGCCTGCTGGAGTTGAAGAAGATCGCGGCGATGGCCGAGGCGTACTATGTCATGGTGGCCCCGCACAATCCGATGGGGCCGGTCGCGACCGCCGTCAACGTCCACTTCGCGGTGTCCACGCCCAACTTCCTGATCCTGGAGTACAGCCCAGACGACGTGGGTAAGCGGCGCGACTTGCTGGTGGAGCCGCTGAAGGTGACGGACGGGTACATCGACGTGCCCCAGGCACCGGGCCTGGGCGTCGAACTGAACCTCGATGCGTTCAAGCAGTACCCGTCTGCGCGCTGGCACCGGCCGTTCCCGGTCAACACCGACGGCTCGCTTGGGTTCCAGTAACTGGGTGCAGGGTGTATCGGCGGGCGGGTGCGGGCCTGCCGACCAACACCCGTCATCGCCCCGACCGCATCATCCGGTCGCTGACGGCGCGCCTCCAGCCCTGATCCTGGCGTGACAGCGTCCTGTTCCGGCCCTGCCGACCGGGCTAGAATCGGGCGGGCCGACCAACGGCCGCTGACCGGGCGCACCGGTGGATGCAGGCCGCGTGTTGGCGACGTTTCGGCGGCGGCGGGCCACGATGGACCGTCTTGCGGCCTACTGCTAGAGAGGATGGAACTGCTGTGACGAAGGTACTGGTCATCACGCCGTTTGGGGGCGAGGGACGCGTCGCGGAGCTTCAGAGCAAGCACCCGGCCGTTGAACTGGTCGTGGCCGAGAGCCGCGACACGGTGCTGGACCAGATCGGCGACGTTGACGGCGTGTTCGGCGGCCTCAGCCCGATGGAATTCGCGGCGGCTGAGCAACTGCGCTGGATTCAGTCGTCGAGCGCGGGCGTCGAGTGGCTACGCGACGTGCCGGCCCTGGTGAACCGCGACGATGTGGTGGTCACGAACATGCGCGGTGCCCACGCCGCCACCATCGCGGAACACCTGTTTGCGATGCTGCTGGCGTTCACCCGTGGCCTGCCCGAGTTCGCGGTGTTCCAGCAGCGCGAGCACTGGGGACGCGGCGAGGTCGGCAGTCTCCGGGCGATCAAGGACATGACCATCGGCATCGTCGGCTTCGGCAACATCGGGCGGGCGATTGCGAGACGGGCCAACGGTTTCGAGATGCGGGTGCTGGCGGTTGACGCCCAGCCGGTGCCGGCCAGCGACGGCGTGGGCGAGGTCTGGCCGCTCTCGCGCCTTGACGACCTGTGCCGCGAGGCCGACGTGCTGGCCATCTCTGCTCCGATCACCCCGGAGACGACGGGCCTGATCGGGCCGGCGCAGGTGGCCCTGCTGAAGCGCGGGTCATACGTCATGGCCATGTCGCGCGGGGGCATTGTGGACGAGCCGGCGCTGATCAAGGCGCTGGAGTCCGGGCAACTGGCCGGGGCCGGGTTGGATGTCACGCGGGTGGAGCCGCTGCCGGCCGGTGATCCGCTCTGGAAGGCTCCGAACCTCATCATCACGCCGCACGACTCGGCCCTCTCCAGCCTGACCTTCGACCTCGTCTGGTCGATTTTTGACGAGAACCTCGGCCGCTTTGAGCGAGGCGAACCGCTCGTGAACGTGGTGGATAAGCGGCTCGGCTACTGAGGCGACACCCATTCCGCTGATCACGTCCCCGCACCAATCGTGGCACGGCTCGGTCACAGACCGTCAAGATACCTTGTTGGCTTGTGATACTTTTGCTACGCTTCGCCCTGACCGAATGAGGTGCCGCCCGATCACGCGCACACGTGGCAGCGGCAGTTCGTGGGGTAGTGCATCCGGGAATGGGCACTGGCACACGGCCAGTCCACGAGCAGTACGTGGATCTCGCGGGCGGAATGGGATACGGCATGCGTGCTCGCTCGGCTTCGAGCAACGCGGTGAGACGGCGGTTGTTGGGTGGCCTGACGGCTGTCGGGTTCGCGCTCTTCTCGGCCGGCTGTGACCGGAAGTTGCCCGGCATCCCGACGCCGCCGGCAAACTCGGCTGCCCGCCGCGCGGACCCGACACCCCTGGCTCCGGCGAAGGCACCGCCCGTGCCGAAGACCGCCATCGGCGCGACGTTCGGGCGAGTCGTGGTGCTTGAAGGCGTCACCATTGACCACGATGCCGTCAAGTCCGGGGACTACGTGCGCATCTGGCTGCACTGGCAGTCGGTGGCTGCCGCTCCAGAGGACTGGCGGTCCATCGGACGGCTGGTGACGACCACCAGGCGGGTCATCGCCAGCGAAGACGATCAGGTAGGGGGGCGCCGCCGCTACCTGACACGCTGGCAGGTGGGCGAGCGCGTGGTTGATGAGATGCGGCTGCGGGTGATGGCGAACTGTCCACCGGGCGAGTACGGCCTGATCGTCGGTGTCCTGCGGCCTGACAACCAGACCGCCGTGGCTATCACGACGCGCCCGACCACACCCAACTTCGGCCAGGAAGATACCGTCCTGGTGGGTACCATCGAGGTGCAGTCAGCCTGACCTCGGCTCGGCTGCGGGGGGTAGCTGTAGGCCCGCCGCTGCCCTGACGATTGGCCCATGGCGGCGAACGTTCCCGCAGATGTGACCGCCGGCGTGCTACGCGGCCTTCGGCGTGCTCGGCTCGCGGTGACGGAAGCGCCAGCCGATGCCGAGCAGCGTCAGGAACACCAGGGTGCCACTCATCCACGCTGCGCCGTTCGCCCACTGGACGCGCTCGATGTTCGGGTCGGGCGGTGCCAGCCGCAAGCGGACCAGTTGGCCCTGGCCGTCTGCCGCACCCTGACCGTACACCGACACGTA
>JBBQBU010000214.1:0-9315 GCA_038318015.1 Chloroflexota bacterium
CACGGTCGGCCGCTCTGCATGGATGGCGTGCCGTCAAATCCGGGCGGTGCGCCCGGCCCGGTCATCATCACGCTGGCGGGTCTTCGGATGGCGGGACTGGATGTCGTCGCCTTTGATGCCGGCCTGCGCGTTCAGCCCGACGCCCCGATCACTCGCGTGGCCGACCGCTGGGGAGACTCCATCGCGACGGGCCGAGCGGTGCCGCATGCCGCCGACCTGTTTGCGCGCGGACTCGAGCACGGCGCGAGATTGGCCGGATTATCCGGTGCCCTGGTGCTGGCCGAGAGCGTGCCCGGCGGCACCACGACGGCGCTGTCGTTGCTCTGCGGCCTGGGCTACGACGCCTGGGACAAAGTCTCAAGCAGCATGCCCGGCAACGCCCACGCCCAGAAATCGGCGGTGGTGCGGTCGGCGCTGGCTGCCGCAGGCCTGGACGACGCTGCGCGCCAGTTCTCGGGCCTGGGCGTGGCGGCGGCTGTTGGCGACCCGATGCAGCCGTTCGTAGCCGGACTGGCACTGGCCGCGCTGCCGCGCGTGCCGGTGTTGCTGGCCGGTGGCAGCCAGATGGCGGCCGTCCTGGCGCTGATGGTGCGCCTCGCCACTGAACACGGGCTGCCGTTCGATCCGGAAGCCATCGGCATCGCCACGACGCGTTGGGTCGCCAACGACCCGACTGCCGACCTGGCGGGGCTGGTGGCGCAGGTTGCCGACGTGCCCGTGTTCGCCAGTGACCTGGACTTCGGCCGGTCGCAGTACCGTTCGCTGCGGCGCTACGAAGACTTCCTGGTGAAGGAAGGCGTCGGGGCGGGGGCGGCGGCGATCACGGCGGCCCTGCTCACCGCCGCCGGTCAGGACACCCTGCTCACGGCCATCGAAGCCGTCTACCGCGAGATCTACGGCGCGGCGGTCGAGTAGCGGCGCCGCACCGCGTCCTCATGGGCTGATCGTGACGGGGCCGTAGCGGACCAGGCTGGTACACTTTGGGCAAGACAGAAGGAGTCAGCGGGAGCACGCGAAGATGACGGTCCGCCCGATTGTGGCGCTTGGCAATCCGGTTCTCAGAAACAAGGCACGCAAGGTCACGCGCTTCGACGCTTCGATCCAGGCGCTGGTACAGGACATGATCGAGACGATGCGGGACGCGCCGGGCGTCGGCCTCGCCGCGCCGCAGATCGGTGTGCCGCTCCAAATCGCCGTCGTCGAGGCCGAGAAGGACGAGGTCTACGTGCTGGTGAACCCGGAGATCGTCAAGTCCGAGGGTAAGCACGTGCTCGAAGAGGGATGCCTGTCGGTGCCTGGTTACTGGGGCCGCGTCACCCGCCACGAAAAGGTGACGGTCAAGGCCCGCGACGCCCACGGCCAGGAAGTCCGCATCGCGAACGCCGAGGGCTTACTCGGGCAGGCGCTCCAGCATGAGATCGACCACCTGCAAGGCATGGTCTACGTCGACCGCCTCGACAGCCTGGACGAGTTACAGCGCACGCCTCGGCGCGAGCGTCGGCGGACGTTCGACGAGGCCATCGAAGAGGCGTGACCGAACCGGGGCGGCCCCAGGGCCAGGGCGAGGCATCGTGCCGCACCAGTCCGCTGTCGCGCCGGCGGATGCTCGGCGGCTCGCTGGCGCTCGTAGGAGCGCTGTTGGCAGCCTGCCGGGGCGCGAGCCAGCCGGAAAACTTTACCGAAACACCGCCTGACGCAGAGACCGCCGCGACACCGGTGCCAGCGACCGCCATCCCGGCCGCCACGCCAAATGTCGGGGCCACGGCGACGGCGCGCACGCTGCTTCAGTCGCTCCGGATGCCAATTACCGAGCCGCCAACGCTTGACCCGGCCCTGGCTACCGACCACGCATCGGTGCAGGTGGCCGTCCAGCTCTTTGAGGGGCTGACCGAAATCGACCAGGACGGTCAGCCCGCACCGCTCGGTGCTGAACGCTGGGAAACCGCCGACGACGGTCGCACCTATACGTTCGTGCTGCGCGGCGACCGCCTGTGGTCGAACGGTGCACCGGTGACGGCCCACGACTATGTGTGGGCCTGGCGACGGGCCATCGACCCGCGAACCGCCGCCGACTATGCGTCGCTGTTTTACGCCCTCAAGAACGGGTCGCGCATCCACAACGAGCGCCTTGACGCCGCGCTGCTTGGCGTCACCGCCCGCGACAACAAGACGCTGGTGGTCAACCTCGAAGAGCCGCTGGCGCACTTCCCGTGGCTCACGTCACTGATAACGTTCGCGCCGCTCAAGAAAGAGGCGCTCGAAGCCTTCGGCGACCGCTGGACCCGTCCCGAGAACATCATCACCAACGGCCCGTTCAAACTGGTCGAGTGGACCCACGACAAGCAGATTACGCTCGAACGCAACCCGACGTATCCCGGCGCGGACCGCCTGATGCCGCGCGTCACCCTCCGCATCTTCCCCGACGACGCAGCAGCGCAAGTCCTGACCGCCTACGAGGGCAGCAGCCTCGACGCGATGGGCACCGGGGCGAGCTTTGAGATTCCGGCGGCTGAGGTTGAGCGGGTCATGAGCGACGCCACCGCCAGGACGATCGCCCGAACAACGCTCCAGTCCGGGACGCTCTTCCTGGCCGTCAACACCCGTCGCCCCCATCTGCAAGACGCCCGGGTGCGGCGGGCTCTCGGGCAGGTAATCGAGCGCGACAAGGTGCTGAAGGACGTCTTGCGGCGGGTCGGGACGCCGGCACTGGGGTTGGCACCGGACGGCATCGTCGGGCGTGACGAAGGACGCTGGCCGGTCGAGGACATCGGGGCTGCTCGTGCGAGCATGCTCGACGCCGGATTCCCTGACGGCAAGGGGTTCCCGCCGATCTCGTTCGCCTTTAACACCAGTGCACAATGGTCGCAGCTTGGCGAGTACCTGAAGCAGCGGTACAAGGACTCACTCGGTATCGAGTTGACGCTGAAGCCGATGGACTGGGTGGCGTTCACGAAGTGGCGGCGCAGCGACGAATGGACGACGGACGGCGATCTCCTGCGCGGCGGCTGGCTCTCTGACTACGAAGACCCATTCAACTGGTACAACCAGATCTGGGACAGTCGAGACGATGCGGCGGCGTACAACACGGCCTGGAAACACGATTTCTACGACGCACTGGTGCGCGAAGGTGCCATGACCGTCGCGCGAACTGAACGGGCCGACCTGTACAACCGCGCCGACGAAATCCTTGCCGCCGAGTACCCGGCCATCCCCATCTTTCACTACGCTTCGCGAACGCTGGTGCGTCCGTACGTGGGCGGCTTTGCGCCCGAGCGGGTGCTGTCGCAGGTACGCTTGAAGCGCGTGACCGTTGACGAAGCGCGGTAGCCGCAGCAACTTCTGATCCTGCGCCGCGCGCTGACTGGCATAATCCCCGGAACCTTGCCGCTACTTCCGTCGTTCTCGGCCTTCGGAGCACCGCATGAGAAATCGCTGGCGACTACTGATCACCGCCATTGTCACGGTCCTGGCCATCCTGGTCGTCTGGCCGTGGCCAGGCGGGCTGAGCCTCCACCTCGGCAATTTCCGGCTCGAGCGGCAGGGGTTCACGCTGGGCCTTGACCTGCAAGGTGGCACCCATCTGGTGCTGCAAGCGGACATGACCAAGGCACCGGGCCAGGACGCCGCCCAGGTGCTCAAGGGCGTGATCCAGGTGCTAGAGCGCCGCGTCAATGCGTACGGCGTCGCTGAGCCGGTGATCCAGTCGCAGGGCTCCGACCGCGTCATTGTGGAACTACCCGGCGTCAAGGACATTGAGGAAGCGAAGAAGCTGATCGGGCAGACCGCGCAGCTTGACTTCCGCGAGTACGACCAGGCCACCGGCGGCTGGAAGGTCGCCGTCGCAACCGGCCTGGATGGCACCGAGAAGGAACTGACCGGCAAGTATTTCCGACCGAACGCCCAGGTGGTCTTCGAGCAGCGATCCAATCAGCCACAGGTGGCCTTTGAGTTCGACGACGAAGGCACCACCCTCTTCGAGCAGTTGACGCGCCGCCTGATCGGCAAGCCGCTCGGTATCTTCCTGGACAACGAGTTGATCTCCGCGCCGACCGTCCAGGCAGTCATCAGCCGCAACGGCGTCATCACCGGAGTGCGCCTGCAAGAGGCCCGCACCCTCGCCATTCAGTTGAACGCTGGCGCGGTGCCGGTCCCGATCCGCATCGTCGAGGAACGCACGGTAGACGCGACGCTCGGCTCGGACTCGATCCGTAAGAGCGTGGTGGCTGGCGAGATCGCGCTGCTGGTTGTGGCGCTGTTCATGATCATGTACTACCGCTTGCCGGGCGTCATCGCGACGCTAGCGCTCGGCGTCTACACCGTGACGACGCTGGCCGTCTTCATGCTGATCCCGGTCACGTTGACGCTGGCAGGCATCGCGGGGTTCATCCTCTCCATCGGCATGGCAGTGGACGCAAACATCCTGATCTTTGAGCGGATGCGCGAAGAACTGCGCTGGGGCAAGACAGTTGGCGCGGGCGTGCGGGCCGGATTCGACCGCGCCTGGACGAGCATCCGCGACTCGAACTCGTCCACCCTCATCACCTGTCTGCTGCTCTACTGGTTCGGCCAGAACTTCGGGGCCAGCCTCATCACCGGCTTCGCCCTGACGCTGGCGGTCGGCGTCGTCATCAGCCTGTTCAGCGCCATCTTCGTGACGCGCGGCCTGCTGACGGCCATCATGAGCACCCGCCTGATCCACAATCCGAAGATATCCGGCTTCCACGTGCAGGACGATGTGCCCGAACGGGTGACGCGCACGCCAGGAACGCGCCTGCACGCCGAGGGGGGTGTCCGCTGATGACGATAGATTTCGTCAAGTACCGTCGCTGGTTCTACCTGATCTCGCTGGCGCTCATCATTCCCGGCATCATCTCGCTGCTGCTGCCGGGCGGGCTGCGGCCGGGCATCGACTTCACCAGCGGCACGATCATGACACTGCGCTTCGGGGGAAACGTGGAACAGGCCCAGGTGCGGCAGGCGTTCGCGGACCTGGGCCACGGTGAGGCCATCGTACAGCGGGCAGACGACGGCACGTTCGTCGTCCGCACCCTCCCATTCGAGGGGACGTTGCCCGAGTCGGCGGACGCGGGCGGCCAGACTGAGCGCCAGGTAATCGTCAATGGTCTGACCCAGCAGTTCGGACAGGTCGAAGTGTTGAGCCTCGACGTGGTGTCACCGATCATCGCTTCAGAGATCGTGCGATACGCCGTGCTGGCCGTCTTCGCCTCGTGTCTCGGCATCCTGGCGTACCTGTGGTGGGCGTTCCGCAAGGTGCCCAATTCCATCCGCTACGGCGCGTGCGCGGTTGCGGCCCTGGTCCACGATGCGCTGCTCGTGCTTGGGGTCTTTTCGATCCTCGGCCGCTTCTTCGCCATCGAGCTTGACGCCATGTTCATCACGGCCATCTTGACGGTCATCGGGTTCTCGGTTCACGACACCATCGTCGTGTTCGACCGCGTTCGTGAGAACATCGTGCGGCACGCTGGCGAGCCGTTCGACGACGTGATGAACCACAGCCTGACCCAGACGCTCGGGCGGTCGGTCAACACGTCCGTGACGGTGCTGTTGACGCTCGTCGCCCTGCGGCTGTTCGGCGGGACCACTATCCACAGCTTTGTTCTGGCCCTGTTGATTGGCATCACGTCGGGCACCTACAGTTCGATCTTCAACGCCAGCCTGCTGCTCTACTCCTGGAACTCGGGCGAACTGCACCGCTGGCTCGGGCGCAGCGCACCGCCAACCGCGCGCCCGGTAGCCGCCTCGGCGTAGGCGACGACCACCCAAAGTCGAGATAGGCGAAAGACAAGAGCAAAGAGGGCGGCCACTCCAGGTCTGGTGTGGCCGCCCTCTTTGCCGTCCGGCGCGTGGGCACGGGCTAGAGCAGATCTTTGTACCGAGCGTCCAGTGCCATGCTCTCGACCAGCTTCTTCACGTCCTGGGCGCGCTCGCGCGGGCAGATCAGCACCACGTCGGGCGTCTCGACGATGACCATATCGGTCAAGCCGATGGTCGCAACGCGGCGCGAGGTCGCGAAGACCAGCGTGTCGCGGGTGCCGAGGCCCACGTGCTCGCCGTGCGTGGCGTTGCCGTCGGCATCGTGCGGTAGCATCTCGAACAGTTCTCCCCAGCTACCGATATCGCTCCAGGGGAAGCGGGCCGGCACCACGGCGACCCGATCGGACTTCTCCATGATGCCGGTGTCAATGGCGTCAATGGGCACAGTCGGGTAGAGGCGGGCCAGCGTGTCGGGGCCGCTCGGTGTGCCGAGGTCGCGGGCAATATGGGTAATCAGTTCATGGATGCGCGGGGCCAACCGGGCGAACTCGCCCAGGATAACCTCGGTGCGCCAGACGAAGACGCCGGGGTTCCAGTAGTGCCGCCCTGACGTGGCGAACTGCCGCGCCCGCCCGATGTCTGGCTTCTCGACGAAGCGGGCCACCTTGCGGACGGTGTACCCGTCGATCTCATCCAGGTTCTCGCCGCCCTCGATGTACCCAAGCTGCGTCGATGGGCTGGTCGGCTCGATGCCCATCAGGACCAGTTGGCCGGTCCTCTCGGCGGCGGCGAAGGCGGCCGAGAGCGTCCGGCGGAACTCGTCGGCGTCCGCAATGTGAGCGTCGGAGTGCACCGACGCCATCACCGCTTCGGGGTCGCGCTCGTGGATGATGGCGGCAGCGAGGCCCAGGCTGCCGGCCGTGCCGCGCCGCACCGGCTCGACGATGATGTTCTCGGGCGGCAGTTCAGGCAACTGCTCGCGGATGCCGTCATCGTGCGACTGCTCCGTCATCACGATGATCCGCTCGGGCGGCACCAGCGCGGCGTTACGGTCAAAGGTGGACTGGAGCAGCGACCGTTCGCCGGCCAGCGCCAGCAGTTGCTTCGGTCGGTGCGAGCGGCTCAGCGGCCACAATCGGCTGCCGCTGCCGCCGGCCAAAATGACGACAAAGGTGTGCGGGCCGGCCATCAGGTCTACCCCCGGAGGCGTGCGCGGCTCCCCGAGACGGCCCCGGAAGGCATCGAGTACGCCACCTGGGAACGCAGAAGCACCGCGCCGCAGAAGATGCAGACGAATACATGAAACGCACCCACTGAGAGAGGCGCGTTGCTGCAAAGTCTAGCACAGCCCCGTTTCAATGCAGTCACCACCACTCCACCGAAGGGTGCAGTGCAGGATCTTTCAGGGCCAGCACGGCAAGCCGCGAAGCGACTATCACGCCTCACGTCAGTTGATGTTCTGCGACGAAGGCCCGGGCTTTGTGCGATGTGACACAACATCGCGACTGAAGGCGCAAGCTTCACGCCACGACGCGCGACCAGACGCGCAGGGATCTAGACCGCATCACTTCACCGGACGCCGAACGCCCGAGCCCTCTGGCCGATTCGTTCGGCTGCTGGCTCGGGCGTATCGTCGCATGCCCGGTGCGCAGGGAGCGCGTGCGCTAAGAGACGGGTTCGGCCTTCGGCTTCTGCACGGGGACATTGGGGGCCAGCCCGCTCCGTGCCCGCACCGCGCCAATGAAGTCCCGGAAGAGCGGGTGCGGGCGGTTCGGGCGCGACTTCAGTTCAGGGTGGAACTGCGTGCCGAGCATCCACGGATGGTCGTCCAATTCGCCGATCTCCACCAGTCGGCCGTCGGGCGACAGCCCGCTCGTGACCAGTCCGACCTCTTCAAGCTGCGGCCGGAACTCGTTGTTCAGTTCGAAGCGGTGGCGATGGCGCTCGAAGACAATCGGCTTTCCGTAGGCGGCAAGGGCGCGGGTGCCTGCGCCTAGCTGGCAGGGATACTGCCCCAGCCGCATCGTCCCACCCTTGTCCGATACGTCCTTCTGCTCTGGCAGGATGTCAATGACGGGGTGACGTGTAAAGAGGTTGAACTCGGCGCTGTTCGCGTCTTCCATGCCGAGCCGGCCGCGCGCCAATTCGATGACCATGACTTGCAGACCGAGGCAGAGGCCCAGGTACGGCACCTTGCTCTCGCGGGCGAAGCGGGCGGCCTGCACCATGCCCTCGACGCCCCGATAGCCGAAGCCTCCCGGCACGACGATGCCGTCGAGGTGTTGGAGGCGCGGCGCAGGGTCCGCATCCTCGAACTGCGCGGCGTCAATCCACTCAATGCTAGCCCGGACGTTGTGGTGCCACGCCGCGTGGTGCAGCGACTCGCGGACGCTTATATAGGCGTCCTCAAGCTCTACGTACTTGCCGACCACCCCGATCTTGACCTCGGGCGCTTCGGCCTTCGCCCGCGCCACGATCTCTCGCCAGTCGGCAAGGTCCGGCTCGGTTGCGTTCACCAGTCCCAGGCGCTCCACCACGAATGCCCCGAGGCCGGCTGCTTCGAGCACCAGCGGCACTTCATAAATTGTCTCGGCCGTCTCCATCGGAATGACGGCCCGCCGGTCCACGTCGCAGAACAGCGCAATCTTATCCTTCAACTCATCGGGCACCGGGTAGTCCGACCGCGCCACGATCACATCCGGCTGGATGCCGATGCTGCGAAGCTCCTTGACACTGTGCTGCGTTGGCTTCGTCTTCAGCTCCTTGGTCGGCCCGACGAACGGCAGCAGCGTCACATGGATGAACAGCGTGCGGTCGCGGCCCAACTCACGGTGCATCTGGCGGATCGCTTCGAGGAACGGCAGGCACTCGATGTCGCCAACCGTCCCGCCAACTTCGACGATCACCACTTCGGCCCCGGTTTGCTTCGGGACACGCGTGATGCGCTCCTTGATCTCGTTCGTGATGTGGGGCACAACCTGAATGGTGCCGCCCAGGAAGTCACCGCGACGCTCGCGCCCGATCACGCCCGAGTAGATCACGCCCGTCGTCACGTTGCTGGACTTGGTCAGGTTCAGATCGACGAAGCGCTCGTAGTGACCAAGATCTAGGTCGGTCTCCGCGCCGTCATCGGTCACGAAGACTTCGCCATGTTGATACGGACTCATGGTGCCCGGGTCAATATTGATGTACGGATCGAGCTTCAGTAGCGACACCGAGACGCCCCGGCTCTTCAGAAGCCGGCCGAGCGACGCGACCGTGATGCCCTTGCCGACCGACGAGACGACACCACCGCTCACAAAGATGTAGCGAGTCACGTTCGCTCCCTTCAGCTTCTCTGATCTAGAACGCGCGTCCGGTCGAAAGGCTGCGTGCCAATGGATATATCTGCGTCAACAACAGGACACAAAAAGGGGACCGGCACCCCAGTTGGGGTGCCGGTCCCGCTGTCGGAATCTTGAGGGGTTGAGGATAAGGCGCGGGCGTTTGGGCCGCGCGGGTTGCGTTGGTCCGGAAGAATCACTCGCTCAACCAGCACCC
>JBBQBU010000215.1:0-9238 GCA_038318015.1 Chloroflexota bacterium
CGACATGAACCCGGCGGACGGAGAGTTCGCCAGTCTGGTGCGGGCGAGCATCGCGCTCGGGCGGTACGGCCGGCCGGAGGAGATCGCGGCGGCAGTGGCGTTTCTGGTCAGCCCTGGGGCGTCGTTCATTACTGGCGCGACGCTCAACGTGGACGGCGGCGCGGGCGCCTGACCTGTTCGGCCTCTCCCGCGCGGCCAGCCACCGATCCGGCGGGCTATCAATCCGCACGGTCGCCCATCGCACGGTCGCCGCCGGCCGCGATCCGGTCTATCATTCCGCGCCATGGTAGACCATCACTACGCCGAGCCACGTCTCGCCGAATTGTATGACGCTTTTTGCGCAGGAAGGCCGGACTTTCGCTTCTACCTACCCCTGGTGTTGTCGGCAGCGCGTGTCCTCGATGTCGGCTGCGGGACGGGCGAGCTGCTGCGCCTGGCCAGGGAGGCGGGGCACACCGGCCAGTTGACCGGCCTCGATCCTGCCGACGCCATGTTGCACGTTGCGCAGGCGCGCACGGACATCGAGTGGAGGCGCGGGGATCTTGGTTCCGTCGCCTGGGATCGCGCATTCGACCTCATCGTCATGACCGGACATGCCTTCCAGGTTCTGACCGAGGACGATCAACTGCGAGCAGGACTGACCGCCATTCGGTCGGCCCTGACTGAGGACGGCCGCTTCATCTTCGAGACGAGAAACCCGCTGGCCCGTGCCTGGGAACGCTGGACTCCGATGGGCAAAGGAGTCGAGATTGTGCGTGATGGCGTGACCGTGCGGATGAAGAACGTAGAGATGCCCGTTGCACAGGGGGAACTCGTATCGTTCACGACGGCCTACACCAGCACAGCCTGGGACCACCCGCAGATCAGCCGAAGCACGCTGCGGTTCCTCGGCGCTGACGCGCTCGGAGCATTCCTCTCCGATGCGAAGCTGGAGATCGTAGAGCAGTTCGGTGATTGGGACCGCCAGCCGCTCACCGACACAAGCCCCGAGATCATCACTATCGCACGGCGGGCCTAGCACCCCGGACGAGTACGCATGCGGCGTCGGACGGATAGACACGTGTCCTCGGACGGCGAGGCACTCGTCGCGGGCTTGCGCTCATCTGAGAATGCCGGCGCGCGCGGTGTCGGTCCCATGTCCGCCCCGGCGCTGCATCGCGGTTGACTGTCGCCGCCGCTGAGGCTACCGTCTGGTGGTGCGCAATGGATTGCGCATGAGCTTGGGAGAGGTGCCCGACGGTGAAGTCGACGAAAATCGAAAAGATCGAAACGATCCTGTGGGATCGCTGGCTGCTGTTGCGCGTCCATTGTGAGGATGGGACGGTCGGGATTGGCGAGGGCGGCGTGCACGGCTGGCAGCGCCCGACCGAGACGATGATGCGGACGTTCGAGCCGTACTTGCTGGGCCAGGACCCGGCGAAGATCGAACATCACTATCAGTACCTGTACCGGTCGTCCCACTTCATGGGGTCGGTGGTGCAGGGGGCGCTGTCGGCCATCGACATCGCGCTGTGGGACATCAAGGGCAAGCGGCTCGGCGTGCCGATCTACGACCTGATGGGCGGGAAGACCCGCGACCGCGTGCGCTGCTACATCCACGTCAACGGCGACACGCCCGAAGCGCTGGCGACGGACGCGAAGCGTCGCGCCGACGAGGGCTTCACGGCGGTCCGCTTCGGCGCGTTCGGGCCGGACTTCTATCTGCACAAGTCGTACTCGGAGTGGGCGAACAGCGCCGTCGAGCGGGTAGCGGCGGTGCGCGAGTCGGTCGGGCCGGACGTGGACATCTGCGTCGAGATCCACCGGCAGATGAACCCGGCCGAGTCAATTGCGCTAGGGCGGCGGCTCGAGCAGTTCAACCCGTTCTTCTACGAAGACCCGATGTTGCCCGACAGTCCGGCCCGCATGGGCGACGTGCAGGCCCAGTGCAACATCCCGATTGCCACCGGCGAGCGGTTCACCACCATCTTCGAATACCAGCAGTTACTTGAGAACAAGGGTGCGTCGTACGTGCGCCCGGACCTCTGCTTGTGCGGCGGCCTGACCGGCTCGAAGAAGGTCGCGGCGATGGCCGAGGCGCAGCACATCAAAGTGATCCCGCACAACCCGCTGTCACCGGTCAGCACGGCGGCCTGCGTGCAACTTGACGCCTGCATCCCGAACTTCGCCTTGCAGGAGTACACCGGCGAGTCAGAGCCGCCCAAGAGCGACCTGCTGGTCAATCCGTTGAAGCTGGAGCGCGGCTACCTGATCGTGCCGGAGGGGCCGGGGCTGGGCATCGAGTTGAACGAGGCGGCCCTGACGGCGCACCCGGTGAAGGACAAGGTGCTGGACACGCCCATCGGCTTCGACGGGTCCGTGCAGGACCGGTAGCGCCGGCGAGATGTGATGAATGGATGGGCGCGATTCATCGTGCCCGAACGAGAAGCGGGTACAAGCGGCGGGTTTGCCGCCGGCACACCCCTGCGAGGCATCGGGACACCATCGTGCCTCGGAGGGGCGTGCCGCCGGCACGCCCAAGACGTGGGGCCGACCGGTGTGGCGGGCGACCGCTCCGACCCGGTCCCTCACGCGGTAGCGGCCACCCGCCGCCCTCTCATCACCAGACCTTCAGCAGCGGACATTATCCTTGCTGAAACGGGACACGCAGGCGTTCGAATGCGAAGCCTGTCGTGTCATGTTGAGGTGCCCATGCCCCTTCGGCCCACCACGGACGATGAAGAACACCGCTGCTGCGGGCCTCCCCTCTCCCGGTTGCGACGCGGAGAGGCCCGTCATTCGTGAAGCCGAGGTGTCCTCATAGGAGTCCAGTCAGGCCGTCACGCTGGCTGGCGGGCGTCAGGGCTGCCGGTCTCGTGGGCCGGGTCGGTGCAGGCGTCGCCTATGATGCGCCCGCCACGTGCTGTCGCACCGATCACCAGCCCCGCGCCGATCAGCACCACGTTCTTGATGATGTACTGCCCCTCAAGCGTGGGGGCGTAGGGGACGTGGTTGAACGTCTCGGTCGGGAAGAATGCGAGCGGCGTCAACGTGCCGAGCATTTGCAAGATCAGCAGCAGCAACGTCGCGCGCAAGTAGCGGCCCGTCACCAGCCCCAGCCCGATGACGCACTCCCAGACAGCCAGGATAATGATGCTGACCGCCGGCTGGATCAGCCCGAACGTCAGCACCTCGATGGTGCGCCCGGCCAGTTCCTCGGCCGCCGACGCGCCCGGCACGAACTTCAGCAGGCCGAACCAGAGGAACACGACGCCGAGGCCCACGCGGAGAAAGGTGATCCCGTTGCGGCCCAGCCAGTCCGTGATCTTAATATCAATCGCCGTGAACTGCTCAGAAGCGCTGCGCGTTCCTGGATAGTGTCCCATCAAGGTGCTGCCCCCACCCTCGTGTTGTGCATGGTCGCACTGTGCATAGTCAAAGTGTCGCAGGTGCCGTGTCGGGCGGGGACAGGTTTCACCCCAGACTTAGGTGGGATATTTCGGTAGGCGGCTCGCGATGATGGCAGACGCAAGCGGTCAGTGAGCGCGTCAGCCTTCGAGCAACTGCCGGATCTTCAGGCCCAGCGCCTCAAGATCGAACGGCTTCGACATCATCTCCATGCCCGGTTCGAGGAAGCCGCCGCGCACAGCCGCTTTCTCGGCGTAGCCGGTGATGAACAGGACGCGGAGGCCGGGTCGAAGCTGCCGGGCGATCTCTGCAAGCTGCCGCCCGTTCATGGCCGGTAGCCCAACATCAGTCACCAGCAGATCAACTTGTTGCGCCGATTCGAGGACGGCGATAGCAGCACGAGCCTCGGCTGCCTCCACGAATTGGTAGCCTAGTTCCGTCAACACCTCCGTCACCAGCAGCCGAACCGTCTCGTCGTCCTCGACCACCAGCACCGTTTCGCCTTGCCCGCGCGGCGCGTCTTCGTCCTGCCCTGATGCGGCAACCGTGGCGTCACTCACGGGGGCGCGACGTAGGTACAGCTTCACCGTCGTGCCGCGCCCGACTTCGCTATAGATGCGCACGTGCCCGCCTGACTGCTTGACGAACCCGTAGATCATCGACAGCCCCAGGCCGGTGCCCTGGCCAATTGGCTTGGTGGTGAAGAACGGGTCAAACGCCTGGGCGACGACATCCGGCGGCATGCCGCTGCCGGTGTCCGAGACGGCGATCTCCACGTACTCACCGGCGGTCACGTCGGCGTTTCCCAGGGCGTACGCGTCGTCCAGATCGGCGTTCTTGGTTTCGATGGTCAACGACCCGGCGTTCGGCATGGCGTCGCGCGCGTTGATGACGAGGTTCAGCAGCGCACTCTCGAGCTGGTTCGCGTCGGTGAGCGCCGGCCAGACATCGGCGCGCAAGGTCGTCTCGAGCGCGACGCTCTCGCCGAGTGTCCGGTGCAGCATGTCTTCCAGGCAGATGACCAGCGCGTTTACGTCCGTTGGTCGGGTGTCCAGCGACTGCCGACGTGCGAAGGCCAGCAGCCGGTGGGTCAGCGCCGCCGCCCGCTGCGCCGAGGTTGTGGCGGCCTCCATGAACCGGGCCAGATCGTCGGTGCGGCCGGCATCCAGGCGACGACGGATCAGGTCCAGCGAGCCGGTGATGCCGGTCAGCAGGTTGTTGAAGTCGTGGGCGATGCCGCCGGTCAGGTGGCCGAGCGCCTCCATCTTCTGCGACTGGCGCAACTGTTCCTCGGCGGCCCGGCGCTCGGTAATCTCCATCGCCTCCGGCACGATGGCGATGACTGCACCCGTCTGGCCGACGACCGGGCGCATCGCGAAGTCGAAGATGCGCTGCCCGGTCGGCAGGGTGATGGCCAGTTCTTGTCGGATCGTCTCGCCGGCGGCCACCAGTGGGATGGCGGCCTGCACCAGTTCCGGCATGCCGGGGGTGCCGGTGAACCAGGGCGTTTCCCAGAACTTCTTGCCGACGACATCCTCTCGCCGCGCCAGAATCCCCGCCAGCGAGATGGCATTGGCGTCGAGCAGCGTCCCATCTGGCGACAGCAGCCCCTGGTACTGGTAGCTGGTCTCGAAGACGGAGCGCAGGCGCGCCTCGGACCGCTCTAGCGCCTCGGTCCGCTCTCTGTCCGCTGTCACGTCGCGGCCCACCGCACTGATGAGGCCGTCGCCGGGCACGGCCGTCCAGTTGATCCAGCGGTAGCAGCCGTCTCGATGCCGGCAGCGGATCTCGAAGCGCCGCAGCGCCTCGCCAACCGCGAGGTGGCGGGCCGCCTCGGCTGACCGCTCCAAATCGTCCGGATGGATCAGGTCGAAGAGGTTGCGACCAACGAGTTCCTGCTCGGACCACCCCAGTTTGGCAACCCAGGCCGGGTTCACGGCCATGATCATGCTGTCAAACTGCGCCACGACCATGATGTCGGTCGAAAGCTGCCACAGGCGGTTCCGGTCCGCTGTGCGTTCGGCTACCTGCTGCTCCAGCGTCTCGTTCAGGAGGGCCAGCGCCTGCACGGTTGCCTTCTGGTCCTCAATGTCGGTGTTGGTGCCGATCCAGCGAGTGATGCCCCCATCGGCCGCGCGGATCGGCACCGCCCTGGCGATGTGCCAGTGATGGACGCCGTCCGCGCGCCGCAGCCGGAACTCGGCTTCGTACGGCGTGCCGGCGGCCAGGGCCGCTGCCCAGCGCGCGCCGGCCGCAGGCGCGTCATCTTCATGGACGATGCGCGCCCAACCGTGGCCGTTCAGGGTGCCCTCAGCCTCGCCGCTGTACTCGTACACGCGGTCGTTGAACCAGTCGAGCAGGCCGTCTGGCGGGGCGGTCCAGACGTGGTTCGGCATCGCCTGGGCGAACGTCCGAAACTGCGCTTCGCTTGCCTGCAGCGCCGCGACCTGTTCGCCAAGTTGCGCATTGGTGCGCTGCAAGTCGCGCTCGGCCACGACCCTGCGCGTCGTCTCGGAGACGATGCGCAGGATGCCCTCGATCTCGCCAGTGTCGCCCCAGACTGGGCTGTGGCTGAACGTGAAGAAGCCTTCGACCTCTTGCCCATCGCGCTCTACCAGGAAGCGCGCATCCTCACTGTACGACGTCTCGCCGGCGCGCACGGCCGCGAAGATCGGGGCCAGCCGTTCCCAGATGGTGCCCCACGTCTCGCGGAAGGGGCGGCCAAGACCGCTCCTGTGTCGCGTGCTGAGGAGCGGGGTGTAGGCGTCGTTGTAGAACGTGATGTAGTCTGCGCCCCAGTGCAGCATCATCGGGAACCGGGCGCTGAGGACAGTTCGGACGGTCGTCTGTAACGCGCGCGGCCAGAGCACGGGCGGCCCAAGCGGGTGGGCTGACCAATCCAGCGCGCGCAATGCAGCACCGGCCTGGCCCCCCTCTACGAGGCATCCGTAATCGGGCTGGCCCACTCCTGGTCACTCCTCAGCGAATGCTGTTAGCCGGGGCTACCAGAGGGTACCACGCTCCATAGATCGCCATGCTACTGGCGTGCGCTGGCTGCTGGAGCGAGGGCTGGCCGGTCAGGCGAGCCAGCGCTCGAACCAGGCGAAGATCTTGGTCCAGGCGTCGGTGCACTGTTCGGCGCGGTAGCCGGGGCGGTCCACCGAGAAGAAGCCGTGCCCGGCCCCCTTGTACGAGTGGAACTCGTAGACCTTGCCGTGCGCCTTCAGGATCGCGTTCGTCTTTGCGACCTGCTCCGGATCGGGGTTGGCGTCGTCCTCGCCGAAGATGCCCAGCAGTGGCACGGTCATCTCCGGCGCGTAGTCGATGGGGGCGACGGGCTGACGCTCGGTCAACTCCTCGGGCTTCGCGATGACGCGCCCGCCCCAGCAATCGACCGACGCGTCCAGGCGCGGCATCTTGGCGGCAGCCAGGAACGCCTGCCGCCCGCCGGCGCAGAATCCGATGAAGCCGATCTTGCCAGAGATGAAAGGCAGCCGCTCCAGGTAGTCCACGGACCCCTGCGCGTCCCCGAGGAACTGGACATCTGGGTTGCCGCCGGCGGCGCGGACGGCTGCGGCCTGCTCGGCGGGCGTGCCGGGGCCGATGCGGTGGTGCAGGTTCGGCATGATGGCGACGTAGCCGTGGTACGCCAGTTTGCGCGCGATCTCTTTGGTGGACTCGTCCCAGCCGGGCATGTGGTGGGCGACGACGACGCTCGGATATGGACCCGGGCCGAGCGGCCGGGCGAGATAGGCGTCGATGATGTCGCCCTGGTAGCCCTGGATACGGATGGTCTCCGCGAGCATGCCATCATACGCGCTCTGGTACATGGTGCCTTCCCCTTCACGCCGTTTCCGCGCCGCAGTCCACCTTGTAGTCGGTCGGCGGGGGGTGTTGCCATGCGTTGCGCGAGTTCCCTCACCCCCTGACCCCCCCTCTCCCGCAAGCGGGAGAGGGGGAACACACTTCCCAGCACCCAGCACCCAGCACCCAGCACCCAGCACCCAGCACCCAGCACTCGCCGTCTGGACGCACGGAACTCATCATGTCATCCTGAGCTAGCGTAGCGAAGCGAAGGATCTCACAGACACTGCCGATGGTGTGGGTGAGATCTCTCGGCTGCGCTCGCAAGCTCGCTCCGTTCGGGATGACATGGGGGGTTCGGGATGCCATGGCGGTTTGACGGCCCGCCGCCCCTGAATTGACGGGTGCCATGCTCCCCCTCTCCCGCTTGCGACGCGGAGAGACGGCGACACGGGGATCCCGCGTGAGCGGAGGGGCCCCGTCGTTCGTGAAGCTGAGAGGCTCCGCCGTTCGTGGGAGAGGGGGCAGGAGGGTGAGGGCCGCCGTCGTTCGCGGGGAGCCGCGCCCCCGCACGGTCAGGCTGTCGCGGGGTCCAGTAGGCCGAGCATCTCGTCGATCTCGCGCAGGTACACGTCGGCCCGGCCCTCGATTAGGTCGTCCAGCGAGACCGGCCGCCCGAGCCGCCCAGCCTCGAACGCCGCATAGACCAGCGCCACGTCGGCGCGGGCCTCCTCGGCCGTCACTTCCGGCTTTGCGCCCGTGCGGATGCAGTCCGCCAACTCGAAGTACTCCGTTGCCACGATGCGCGGGTCCACGTCGTTGAGGCCCAGGCTGTAGGTCCAGACGCGCTCGCCGCCGAACAATTCTGCATCCAACGGGCACAGCTTATAGCTGGGGGCGTAGGTCAGGATGCGCTCGTCGTCGATGACCGTGCCGTCGTCAAGGTGCAGCTTGACCGGGCGGCCGTTACGGTCGCCGGGGCACTCGAGCGAGCCTGTCGAGCCGTAGACCACCCGGCCCCGCAGCGGCGCGCCGTGGCCCGCCTGGTCGTAGACCCACTGGCCCATCGCGCCGTTGTCGAACGAGATGATGGCGTAGAAGGCGTCTTCGCCGGTCGGCTCGATGGTGTCCGGGAACTGGCTCGACCAGCGCGCATAGAAGCCGCCAGGGCCGGCGGAGTTGGTGTTGTGGCGGGTCTTCTCGTGCAGGCGGCTCTGGCCGTAGACGCTCGCCACTTCGCCCATGTAGTAGCGGATGATGTCGGCGTTGTGGACGCCACCGTCCAGCGTGATCGAGCCGGTGTGCTTCATGTGCCGCCACGGCGTGATGGCGATGCGGTCCCGCCCACCGATGCTCGACTCTATCATCAGGCGCGGCTGCCCGATGGCCCCGTCGTTGATCAGGGCGCGGATCAGGCGGTTGATCGGGTCGCGGCGGTAGTTCTCGGCCACCGACACGACCTTGCCGGTCCGCTTGCCGGCCTCGACCACGGCGTTGCAGCCGCGAATCGTGACGGCCAGCGGCTTCTCGCAGAGCAGGTGCAGCCCCAACTCCAGGCAGGTCAGCGCGACCTTGTGGTGCGAGCCGGCGTCCGTGGTGACGCTCGCGGCATCCAGGCCGTCAACCTCCTGCACCATCGTCGCGATGTCCGCGAAGACGCGCGGGCGGGTACCCAGCAGTTCGGCGGCCTCGTCGGCCAGGAAGTTGGCGTTCTCCTGGTTCAGGTCGCAGACGGCCGCCAGTTCGACGTTCGCGAACGACGACTGTGCCAGTGTGGCGAGGCCGCGCAGGTGCCGTCGCCCCATGCCGCCGCAGCCGACGAGTCCAATCTTCACGCGATCAGCCATGAGTTCCTCCGAGTCGGCCAGGACCGTGACGCGCCCCGCACATGGGGCGCCGGACGGCGGCAATTCAGCACGTTGGGGTGACGGAATTGGGCGTCGGGTTTTAGAGGCCCGATGGTCAGTCCGCTACCGACCCTTCTTCTGCGAACAATGCGGCCGCTCTCGTCGGACACCCCTCTCCCGCAAGCGGGAGAGGGGCCGGG
>JBBQBU010000216.1:0-9211 GCA_038318015.1 Chloroflexota bacterium
GAAGTCCGCCTCAAACAGCCGCAGCACGCCTATAATTTCTCTCGGCAGGGTTCCCATGGCTCGCCCTTTCTTGGCAGTGGGGGTGAGTCAAGCGTACCCTGCCTCTCTTATTCCGTCTACCAAATGGACAAAGCCGAGCTAAGTATTAGTCGAGTGGTGCCTCGGTGCATCTGCATGCGCTCCGGGGCATTCGGCTCCGGCTCGCTAAGGTACTCGTAGGCGAGTGCCGCACCCTGCGGACTCTCAACCTCGACAGACGCCGAGGTGCTGGCCGAGCCGGAACTGGCCGTAATAAGACGCACACGAATCCGCGTCCAAGTCTGGTTGATCTCCAACCGCACGCGGTATGGAACCTCGAAGTTACGGTCGTTTGTCCGGATCTCCCCGTCCCAGCACCCGTTGAGGTCGGGTACCTTTACGAGTTGGACCCACCTGAACGGCGGCCAGCGCCAGAGGAGGTTCTCGAACAGGAAGTACAGGATACCGAACACGAAGAGGGGGGATGGCGTTTCGAGGTACGGCGGCAGCGTCTGTCCGAAACTGGTGAGCAGGCCAGTCAAGGCCGCCGTCGCAGTCGGCGATATCAGCATTGAGGCGAAAAGGAGCACAATGTGGCCCCGACCACGCTCGGGTGAGTCAGTGCCGTATGGGATCAAGTTCTAGCTCCAGCCGTTCCAGAGCGCGACGAGCGTCTGAAGGTAGGTCCGAGCTTTCGCCGTGGTCCACTCGTTGGGCTGGTCACCGAAGAGACGGTAGATGCCATTCTGGCACCAAGACGTGTTGAGGTCGGCGGTCAACAGCCAGTTCAGTATCGCAACGAACGCCTGCTCGAATGTCCCCAAGAATAAGTAGTCGGGGACATTGTAGAGCAGGCATTGGATGAAGTATCCAGGGGCGATATCGTCCTCAAGCAGGCCGCGTTCGACCATGTACCTGCGAGCGTTCTTGAACACCCGGACCATCGGCTTGAATCGCTCACCCGTCCGTCCATAGTCGTTCTTGTTGACCCCGTTATCGTAGTGTTGCCTGGGGAAGTTCACGACCTGACGGACGCCGTCGGCCCAGAACGTGACGCCCTGGTGAAAGTTCGGAAGCGCCGTGGTGAAGGGGTTCGGGATGTATTGCTTGTACGTCGCGGTCACCACCACGTCCGCTGCGAGCCTCCCCTGGCCGGCTGGAACCTTGATGGCGTTCGTGCTAGGGTCTACCTGTCGACCGTACGCTGCGCAGAGGACCTTCAGGACTTCGGCGTGGAACTGCGACCAACTGACACCACCATTCCCGTAGGTCTGGTCAAGGACGGCCCGCTGCGCGGGCGTCAGAGCCGAGGCTTTGTTGCTGTAGAAGACCGACGTTATCTCGCAGACGAGATCGACGTCGCTGTCGGCCCTGATAGTGGTGCTGTTCCGGTAAGATCCCTGGAGATACAAATCAGGTTTCACCCTAGCAGGCCACTCGTGGGCATTGAGCACCCGCCTAATCCGATTGTGGGTGACTTCGGCCGATCCTGTAGCTCCGTCGTTTGACCAGGTCTTTAGTTGCGCCTCGGGTATCCCCATCTGCTCAGCAAGCTCCGCTCTTCCCATTATAGAGTCGTCCTTTAGACGGACTCTTGAATGTTAGATGCAAGACTCGCCGAAACGGTTCGGCTTCCCCGTCACGTCGGCGTCACGTCTTCGAAAATTGGTCGATGCGAAACGAGGATTGAAGCTGCGGCCCGAGGCCGTACCATGCGTGTAGCATCCTGTTCGGGGCAGTTGGAGTTGCGTTCAGTACTCGCTGAAGAACTCTTCCGCGTACTCGACGTAGCCGAGCGCCCGGCAGACTTTCGCAGACGCCAGGTTCGTGCGGTCGTGGACATACAGCGCCATCCGGCCCTGCTCCAGAATGTGCGCCGTCGCTGCCGACACCACTTCCTTCGCCAGCCCCTGCCCGCGATACGCCGCCTCCGTCACGACGGCGATCTCCCACACGTCGTCAGACTTCAGCTTCAGCGCCGACCAACTGGCAATGTCGCCGCGCACTGACCAGACCACGAAGATCTCGCCGTCGAAGCGGCGGCGAAGGTCGGCCCCGCGCGGGTCGTGCCGGTCCAGGAGTACCGCCCGCGACGAGCACGGTCGGAAGTGGTCACCGTCGGTGTAGAGGACGTGCCCGCTCAGGCTGTAGGCATACGGGATCGCCACGCGGGCAACGTGGTGCAGGCGCGTGAACTCCGGCGGCCCGAGTGGGCGGCCGACCGGCGCCGGGCCGAGGCCGCTCTTGACGCGCTCCAGCAAGTCAGGGCGCGCCGACACGATGCCGCCAGTTGGAGTCGCCAGCGCCAGGATCGGCACCGTGTAGCCGCCCCAACCGGGTCGCGTCCGGCGCTCAGACGGAACGATGTGCGTGCCCGGCTCGCGCAGCAACGATGCGTTGCAGCCCAGCTCTGCGGCATGAAACGCGTCGATGCGCGTCATCTGCCCCAACTTGATTCGGTCGTCCAGCACCCGCGCGCCCTCCAGCACACATGGCCCAGATCGCCGCCCATCAGCACAAACGCTCTCGCGACGACAAGCTGCCCAGAAACGCGCCAGCGCCCCCGTCATCTTCGAGTATAGCAGCCGCCCGGACAGCCGCCGTTCGGCCGAATGCTTCCTGCGGCGGGCAAAGCCCAGGTATCATCGAACACAAGTGGGCGGAGGCGTTGCGTGGACCCCGTTGTACCAATGGAGCGATGGCCGCGACGCAGTGGCCGGGGCGAGTCGTTTGCCGCGCCGGGTCGCCTGATTCTTGCGCTCATCATTGTCCTCGTCCTGGTCGCCCTGACCATCGGCGTGGATTTCTATACCGACTGGTTGTGGTTCGGCAGTATCGGCCTCACCTCGGTTTACACCACCGTCCTCAGTCATCAGGTCATCCTGTTCGTGGCTGCGTTTGCCCTGTTCCTGGCCCTGTACCTGCCGAGCGCCTTCCTGGCCCGCCGGCTGGCCCGCGAGTTCGAGCACCTGTCGCCGCCTGACGAAGATGTCCTGTGGGCGTACATTGCCCGTGTCGGGGCCAGGATAGGCGAGCAGTCCGCCTACAGCGCCATTATCCGCGCCGGCATCCTGGTACTCGGGGTGCTGCTGGCCGTCATTATGGGGTCGGTGGCTTCCGGCCAATGGCTCACACTCGCCCGCTTCTGGGAGCAGGTGCCGTTCGGCTTCACGGACCCGGTCTTCGGGCGCGACATCAGCTTCTTCGTCTTTACGCTGCCGTTCGTGAGAGCGGCGCACTCGTGGCTCCTCGGGACGCTCGTGCTGGTCGCCACCACCACATTCGCCGTCTACGCCGTCGTCAGCGCCTACGAACTGGGCGTCAATCTTGAGCGCGTGCTGTTCAACCTATCGCGGGCGGTCAAGCTGCACATCGCAGCTATCGTGGCGGGGCTCATGCTGCTGGTCGCCGCCAACCACCTGCTTGACGTGTACGAGCTGGTCTACTCCACCCGCGGCGTGACCTACGGCGCGAGCTACACGGATGTCCGCGCCGAGATCCCGGCGCTCTACGTGATGGCGGCGGTCGCGGCCATGGTTGCCGTGCTCACGCTGTTCAGCGCCTACATCGGGTCGTTGCGGCCGGCCGTCACGGGATTGGCGGCCTGGGCCATCGTCGCGGTGATCGGCGGCCTCGGCATCCCCAGCTTCGTCGAAGCGTTCGAGGTCAAGCCGAACCAGCTTGAGAAGGAACGACCGTACATCGAGAACGGCATCGCCATGACCCGGCGCGCCTTCGGCCTGGATGCCATCCAGGAGAGTTTCTTTCCCGCTGAAGACGCCGTGACGGCCAACGACATCAAGGAGAATCCAGAGACGATCCGCAATATCCGCCTCTGGGATCCCCGCCCGCTTCAAGAGACGCTGAACCAGATTCAGAGCATCCGAAGCTACTACACCTTCACCGATGTCGATGTGGACCGCTACAACGTCAATGGTGGCTACCGTCAGGTGATGCTCGCAGTCCGCGAGTTGAACCGCCAGGGCTTGCCGGCCCAGGCGCAAACCTGGGTGAACCAGCGGCTCAAGTTCACGCATGGCTACGGCGTCACGATGGTACTGGTGGCCGCCGTCGCCGAGGAGGGCCGCCCCCGCTTGATCGTGCAGGATGTGCCGCCGCGCGGCGACGTGCCGATCACCCGGCCGGAAGTCTATTTCGGCACCCGCCCCTCCGAGTACGCGCTGATCCGCACAACCGAAGCGGAATTCGACTTCCCGCGCGGCGACGAGAACGCCGAGACTCGCCACGTCGGCGGCGCGGGCGTCAACATTGGCGGGCTGCTCTCACGGTTGGCGTTCGCGATCCGCCTGCGCGACACGAACCTGATGATCACCGGCGCGATCCGTGAGGACACCGAACTGCTCTGGCGGAGGTCGGTCCGTGAGCGCGTCGAGCGCATCGCACCGTTCCTGCTCCAGGACACCGACCCGTACATCGTCGTCGCTGACGGCCAGTTGTACTGGATGCTGGACACCTACACCTACTCGTCGGCGTTCCCGGCGTCCCAGCCGACGTACTGGCAGCCGCGCGGCCTCCGCACCAGCGGCACCTGGCTCAACTACATCCGCAACAGCGTCAAGGTCGTGGTGAACGCATACGACGGCTCGGTCCAACTCTACGTGGCTGATCCGACCGATCCGATCATCCAGACCTATCAGCGCGTCTTCCCCGGCGTGATGCAGCCTCTCTCCGAGATGCCGGCATCGCTCAAGGGCCACGTCCGGTATCCCGAAGACCTGTTCAAGATCCAGGCTGACCGGTACCTGAACTTCCACATGGTCGATCCGAACGTCTTCTACAACCGCGAAGACTCCTGGGCAACGGCGACAGAGAAGGTCGGCAACAACCAGAACCTGCCGGTCGAAGTCGAGCCGTACTACGTGATAATGCGGCTGCCCGGCGAGACGACCGAAGAGTTTTTGCTGATGCAGCCGTTCACGCCTGTTGGCAAGACCAACATGATCGCCTGGCTTGCGGCGCGGTCTGACGGCGACGACTACGGCAAGCTGGTGGTCTACAAGTACCCGAAGGACCGGCTGGTGTACGGGCCGCTCCAGATCGAGGGCCGCATCGACCAGGACCCGAACATCTCGTCGCAGTTCACGCTCTGGAGCACCGCCGGCTCCCGCGTGATTCGCGGCAACTTGCTGGTGATCCCCATTGGCGGCTCGAACCTCTACGTGGAACCGATCTACCTGCAAGCGGAGAACGGCCCGATCCCGGAGCTACGCCGGGTGATCGTGTCCACCGGCAACCGCGTCGTCATGGAACCGACGCTCGAGGAAGCTCTGGCGAAGCTGTTCGCCGGCACGCCGGGCATCGTGCCGTCAGTCGGCTCCACGGCAGCCAGCGCGCAAAGCGTCGTTGCCGCCGGCGGCCTCCCCGCTGCACCGACGGTACCGGGCGCGGCCGGGCAGACGGTACCGCAAACTGCGCCGCAGCTGTCGGCCGACGTGGCCGCCGTCGTATCGTCGGCCAACGGTCACTTCATGCGGGCGCAGGAAGCCCTCCGCAACGGCGACTGGGCGCGCTACGGCGAGGAGCAACGGGCGCTCGAAGCAGACCTACGCCGCCTGGGCGAACTGACCCGCTGACGCAACACCGACCGGCGCATCACGCGTTCGGTTAGCATCCAACCGCGCTCACCCTCAGGTGCTGGCTGCGCCTGGAGTCACCAGTGCCCATCCCGCACCTGAGCCTGCCCAACCTCCGACACCTAGCGACACGCGTCACCAACACGTACGGGGACGTGCAGGCTGCCGCCCGTCTCGGCCGGGACCTCCCCGCGTACCTGCGGCATCCGACGCCGCGTGCTGAGGCTGAGTGCCGCATCCGATACCTGCTCGCCACCCGCGAGCAGCGGTTTCTGCGACTGGTCCAGCGCGCGATCTACGCGCGGCCAGACAGTCCGTATCGGGCGCTGCTCGCCGCCGCAGGGTGCGAGTTCGGGGACATGCAGGCACTGGTGTCCCGCGACGGCCTCGAAGGAGCGCTGATGACGCTTGCTCAACGCGGCGTCTACCTAACCCACAGCGAGCGCCGGCACCCGCCTGGCGCTGGCGGCGAAGGAGCAAGGTGTGTCCCTCGCGGGTGTGACGCTGGTCGTCGCCAGTGAGCCGACGACGGTGGCGAGACGCGAGGCGATGGAAGCTGTTGGGTGTCATATCATCCCAGGCTACAGCAGCATGGACGTGACCGCGCCAGCCTACGCCTGCGCGACGGCCACCGGCCCGGACGACCTCCACGCGATGACCCACCGCTTCGCAGTCATCACCCGGCCGACGCCGACCATCGGCGGAGCGCATGATGTCGATGCTTTGCTGATCTCGTCCATCAGCGACACGGTGCCGCGCATCGCCCTGAACATGATGACCGGCGACTACGGCCGCCTTGACGCACGCACCTGCGACTGCGCGCTCGGGGCACTCGGCCTACAAACCCACCTGTCAGAGATTGGCAGTCATGAAAAGTTGAACAGCGAGGGTGTCACCTTTGCGCGGTCGAACCTCCAGCAGATTCTGGAGCAGGTGCTCCCCGCCCGGTTTGGTGGCACCCTCCTGGACTACCAACTGGCTGAGGAGGCCACTGACGCTGGGGCTGTACGGCTGTTCCTGCGCGCCAGCCCCAGCATCGGCCCGCTCGACGAGGCCGCCGTCCGCGACACGCTGCTCCATGAACTCGGGCGCGACTCGCTGCTCAGCGCGTATCAGGCGCGTATGTGGGAGCGGGCCGGCACGATTGAGATTCGGCGCGAGGATCCGGCGCGGACGATGGCCGGCAAGGTGCTGCCTCTTCAGCAAGTGCGTCGGGGGGACGACCGACCGCACCGGCCAGTCAGCCCGGCACGAGACCGCCGTCTACCGTGAACGACTGGCCGGTGATGTAGGCTGCGTCCGGCCCCGCAAGGAATGCGAACATGCCGGCGACATCATCCGGCACCTCGGCGCGCCCCAACGGGATCGGGTCGATGCGCCGCTGCCAGACCTCGCCCTTCTGTAGCCCTTCGATCTCGCCCCACTCAGCATCGATCTGCTCCCACATCGCCGTATCCACAGCACCGGGGCAGACGCAGTTGACGGTCACGTGCGGCGCGACTGCAATTGCCGCTGATTGCGTCATCGACCAGACGGCCGCCTTGCTGGCTGCGTACGGTGTGAACATCGGACGGCCACCGGGCTTGGCCGCGATCGACGCCGTGTTGATGATGCGCCCACGCAGGCCATCCGCGCCGGGCGTCTGGGCCAACATCTGGCGCGCCACGGCCTGCATCACGAAGAACACGCCCTTCGCGTTCACGTCCATCACGAGATCCCAGTGCGCTTCACTAACATCAAGGAACCGTTCGACGCGGACCACCCCGGCGTTGTTCGCCAGCACATCGATCCGGCCGAGGCCGCCGACTGCCAGTTCCAACATAGCCCGAATCTGCGGCTGTTCGCGCACGTCCACCCGTACCGCCATCGCGTTGCGGCCCAGCGCCTCGATCTCCTCCGCCACGGCGCGTGCGCCATCAAGGTTGAGGTCTGCCACGGCCACGTCCGCACCGTCTCGGGCGAACCGCAACGCAATTGCCCGCCCGATGCCGCGCGCGGCCCCCGTCACCAGCGCCTTCTTTCCGTCAAGCGTGCCCATCACACCCTCCCATGCCGTCCATGCCATCCCGCCACCGATCATGGTGGCAGCGTCTCGACGACATGGTAGCGCGCACCAGCAGGCTCATCCGTCCGCAACTCGGCCAGCGGGGAGTCGTGGGGGGGCGGCATCAGGCGGGACACGACAAAAGGCACTGGGAATGCAGAAATACGCGCGGAAAGCCATCCCTCTCGCATTGCCGCGATCCGTTCTAGACACAGAACCACCTGCAAATCAATGAAGCCAAGCTGGTGAACCTAGTACTTGGAGTCTCAGATTATGACGAATATGCGAACGGCATTCCCGATACTTGCACAGCACGGTCGCGGCCTTGCCGCCAACGGCGCGCGTTTCCTGGCGGTAGCTGGCCTCGCTCTCTCACTGAGCGCCACGCCGGCGTTCGCGACTTTCGAGACACCGGCGCCCAGCAACGACGTGAGCGCGAACAACGACAGCCAGAATAACGTCGAGAACTACGCCGCCGAACTCACGACCGAGATCGTTGCCCATGACCTCGTGGTGCACCAGGACAGCACTGCCGACGACTCCAACCCGGCCGGCGAGCCGCTGTCAGAGTCGCTGCCCGTGGGCGGCGCGCTCGAAGACGCCGCGTAGCCTCCGCTCGGTCGGATGGCGCGCAACCGCCTCGTCGCGAGCGCGCCATCCAGCTACCCCCGGCCCTAAACCACCAGACACGGCCATACCATCGCACGTTGCCTGGCGGCGGGCGGTGCGCACCGTACGCGTGATGCAGGTCGGCCACATTCTTCCACCTTGAGTCCCTGACTATGATGGACCTGAGAACGGCGCTCCCGAATGCAGCCTAGCGCGGCCACGGCCTCCTTGCCAACGGCGCGCGCTTCCTGGCAGTAGCCGGCGTCGCCCTCTCACTGAGCGCCACAACGGCTCTCGCGGGCAACGCACCGCAGCCGAGCAACGACGTGAGCGCGAACAACGACAGCCAGAACTACAGCGAAACGTATGCCGCCGCGCTTGCCTGTGAGCTGATCGGCAGCGATCTGGCCGTGCGCCACGATGCATGCGCCAGCGACGGCCAGTCGAACGCCTGTAGCGCAGAGGCAGCCCCGGCCGCCGACCAACTGCCCTAGCGCCTGGGCGTTCCAGCGCAGACGCCAACGTCACGGCACACGCGGCGGCTTGTTGCCACACCGCACCTTCACCAGTGACCGACCACGAAGCGAAGTGTGTCCCGACGAGGACACGCCCCGCCTCGTGTAGCGTCCAGCCATGAGCATGGGGCAGATGCCGCCTCCGTGCCCGCGCGCTGCCTGGGGCGGCTCAGTCCCGGTCGATAGGCCCGTCTTCAGGTACGGCTGTCGCCAGCGGGATTACGCGCAGGCGGGTGATGCGTACGCCGTCCACGGCTTCGACCACCAACCGGTAATGGTCCAGTTCAACTGTGTCGCCGGCCTGGGCCAGCCTGCCGAGTTGCTCCACCACCAGGCCACCGACGGTATCAACGTCGCCGTCCTGATCCACCTTGATGTCGAAGAACTGGGCGAGTTCGTCCAGGCGCAGCGTCGGCGCGACGATGGACGTG
>JBBQBU010000217.1:0-9210 GCA_038318015.1 Chloroflexota bacterium
GAGGCAAGTACCGGTTGTCGCGAGCACGGCGTCGCCTGCGGTGCGAGCGCGGCGATTCAAGCGGGCGTTCGCGGCGGCTGGAACCCGTTCGCCTGACCGCGCGTCGAGTGGCGTGGTCCGCTGACGCTGAGTGTCAGGCGAGGCGGGTGAGCAAGCGCAGGCCGACCCGCACGATGCGCCCCCGGTGGCCGCTGAACAGGCTCTCCTCAAGTGCGTAGCTGGCCGCCTGCTGCAAGCCGACGGCGTAGGTTGGGTAGACGTGGACGGCTGCGGCCAGTTGCCCCAGCGTCTTCCGCTGGTCGATGGCAGCAATGGCCTCCTGGAGCATCTCGCCGGCCCGCGCCGCGACGATGTGTGCCCCGATGATGGTGCCGTTGCCCCGGTAGATCAGTTTGACGAGGCCGTGCCGATCTTCGCTGGCCTGGGCGCGGTCCACGCGGGCGAGCGGCAGCGCGTACGAGCGCACGTCGCGGCCGAAGCGGGCGCGAGCCTCCGCTTCCGTCAGGCCGGCCCGCGCAACCTCCGGATCAGTGAAGACCGCCCACGGGGTCGGGCCGCTTCGCGTGCGTGTGCGTCCCGGCAGCAGCGCGTTGCGCGTGGCCTGATAGGCCTGAGTCGCTGCCAGATGCGTGAACTGCTCGCCGCCGATGACATCGCCGCAGGCGTAGATGTGCGGCTGGCTCGTCTGGAGGTACGCGTTCACCCTGATGCCGCGCGCACCGTGGGCCACGCCCGCGCGCTCCAACCCGAGGCCGTCCACGACGGGCACACGGCCAGTTGCGACCAGCAGCGCGTCGCCGGTGAAGCGCTCGCCGCCCGCCACGACCGCAATCGCGTCGCCATCCTGCTCGACGCGCTCGGCCGCGAGACCCAGCCGGACGTTCACGCCTTCGTCGCAGAGGACATCGGTCAGGATGCCCGCACAGTCTGATTCTGCGGCGGGCAGCAGGCTGGCGTTGCGCTGTATCAGCGTCACCATCGAGCCGAGCCGGGCGAATGCCTGGCTCATCTCGACGCCGACGGGGCCGCCGCCGACCACCAGCAGCCGGCGCGGCAGCGTCTTCAGGGTGAACAGGTCTTCGTAGGTCAGGTACGGCACTCGGTCCAGTCCGGGGATGCTCGGGCGGGCGGGCCGCGAGCCGGTGCAGAGCAGAAATCGCTTGCCGCGCACGAGTTTGCCGCCCGCCTGGATCGTGTGCGAGTCCACGAACCGGGCAGCCCCGAGCAGCACCGACACGCCCTGCCGCTCCAGCGCCTCGGGCCGGTCGTGCTCGTAGATGCGCCCGATGACTTCCTGGATGTGCGCCGACACCTGGACCATATCCACGGTTGGCTCGCTGCCAGCCAGCCCGAAGCGCACGGCGTGGCGCTGATCGTGCGCGGCCTGGGCCACTCGAAGCAGCGCCTTGCTGGGCACGCAGCCGGTGAACAGGCAGTCACCGCCGGGCCGGTCGCGCTCCACCAGGGCGACCCGCACGCCGAGCTTCGCGGCCAGCGGTGCGGCCAGCAGCCCCGCCGACCCGGCCCCAATCACCACGAAGTCGAATTGTTCGCTCACGAGGCGGCCTGCTGCTGGCCAGCGCGGTGCCGCGCAATCTCCGCGCGCAGCTCCACGAAGGCCGGGTCGATCTCGAACGCGTACCCATCCCAGTAGCCATCACGAACGGGCACGTAATGGCGCGGTGCTGCCAGATCGCCGGCCAGTGCCCGCGCCTTCAGTCGGCGCTGCACCTCGGCGCGTGCCCCCCGTGCACCGAGCGCGGCCACCTCGGTTGCTGGCAACGGCTCCAGCACCGACATGGTGACACGCTGCCCGTACCGCAGGCGCGGTGTGTATGGGTGCTCCCAGACGCGGTGGCTGCCCGTCAGCACGACCGGCAGGATCGAGCGGTTCAGGGCGGCTGCCAGTGCGAACGGCCCGGCCCGAAAGTCCGTCTCGATGCCCAGAATGCTGCCCTGCGGGAACAGCACCAGGCTCTCCCCACTGGCGAAGACGGCCGGTGCCTGCCGGTGTAACTGCCGATAGCTGACGGCACCGGCCTCTGGACAGACAACCAGTTGGCCGGTGTCGCGGAGGACTGCCCCGAAGTGCCGCCAGTCGAACAACTCATCGCGCGCCGCAAAGCGCAGGGCCAGCGGCAGGTGGAACAGCGCCACCGTATCCGCGAACCCCTCGTGCAGCGGCGTCACAACGTACCGCTCCTGCGGGTCGATGTGGTGCAGTCCGTCGACCTCAAGCCGGATGCCCAGGTGCTGGCGCAGGCCGCGCGCCCACCAGCGGAGCAGGAGGTGTAGCTCGCGGCGACGACCCGCCCGCCCGAGCAGGCGGGCAGCGTGCAGCGGCGCGCCAAGCCAGAATCCGAGGCCCAGCGCGGCGTACGCCTGTTGCCGCCGATCCGGCAGTGCCACAAGCCCGTCGAGCAGCGTGTGCGGCGCGGGTGCTTCGACGAGGTCTGCGCTGATCAACGGCCTCACTGCGCCGGCCAGCCGGCCGCGCAGCGCCGCCACTCATCGACGCCGTCCACCATCTGCTGCTCTTGCTTCCTGCACATCATCTGCGCCTCACGCTAACTGTACGTCGTGCGAGGCGGCGCGGACTCACACCTCGCCGCGCATTGGCCGCCCGATGTCGGCGACTTGGGCAGCCCCCGACCCTTCAGGTGCCCTTGAATCGTTCACCTGGCCGATTGCGCCCATCTGGATCCTCCGGATGCCGAAATCTACGGAAGAAGGCGTGTGGCGGCTACCGCCCTCGGCGTTCCTAGAATTTTCGTTATGATCCACCCTGCCAATCATGGCTCCGCGCCGGGCCGGCGATGGGCGGGAGAGCAGATGGGCAAGCGCCCCAGCGGTATCCGAAGAAGCGAGGACGTATGACGGGCAAGGATGCAACGACACTGCTGCGGGAGATGATCCGCATCCGCACGGCGGAGGAGACGGTTGCCCGTCTCTACCCCGAGCAGGAGATGCGGACGCCGACCCACTTCTCAATCGGCCAGGAGGCCGTGTCGGTCGGCGTCTGTCAGGCGCTGGAGATCACCGATGTTGCCTACAGCGGGCACCGTTGTCACGGCGAGTATCTCGCCAAGGGCGGCAGCCTGTTGGGGATGTTTGCGGAGCTGTACGGCCGCGTCGATGGCTGCTGCAAGGGGCGCGGCGGCTCGGTCCACCTGAACGCGCCGGAGGTCGGGCTTGTCGCCTCCTCGGCGATTCTCGGGGAGACGATTGCGACGGCTGTCGGCTCGGCCTGGGCCTTCAAGATGGACGGCGTGTCCCGTATCGCCGTGACCTTCTTTGGTGATGGCGTGACCGAAGAGGGGATCATGCACGAGTCCCTGAACTTTGCGTCAGTCCTGCACCTGCCGGTCATCTTCGTCTGTGGCAACAACGGTCTCTCCACGAACACGCCGCTCTCGGTGCGCCAGCCCAGGGGCCATGAGATCTGGAAGTGGGCGGCCGGGTACGGCATCGCCTCGGCGCTGGTGGACGGCAACGATGTCTTCTCGGTCTACGAGGGGGCGCAGAAGGCCGTCGAGCATGTGCGGGCCGGCAAGGGGCCGTACTTCCTTGAGGCAACGTACTTCCGCGCGCGCGTGCACGTCGGCTTCGAGACGGACGAGATGAAGAAGTTCGCGTTCCGCTCGAAGGCGGACGTTGAGGCCGGTCTGGCGCTGGACCCGATTGCGCGGGCCACCAGGAAGTTGGTCGCTGATGGCGTCTGCACCGAGGCGGATGTCAACGACTGGACGGCGACGTATCTGCGCGAGCTTGACGACGTGGTCGCGGCGGCAAAGGCCAGCCCGTACCCGTCTACTGATGACCTGCTGGTCGGGACGTATTAGGAGAGCACTGCACGATGCGACCACTGAAGTACAACCAGGCCATCAGCGAAGCGACCGTTCAGTGCATGCAGGCTGACCCGAACATCTTCGTGGCGGGGATTGGCATCAAGGATGCGGGCGGCATGTTCGGCACCACCGAAGAGGCGAACGAGCTGTTCCCGGATCGCGTCTTCGACATCCCGAACTGCGAAAACGCCTTTGCCGGCATCACCATCGGCGCGGCGGCAATGGGCAAGCGCCCGCTCGTCGTCCACCCGCGGAACGACTTCATGTTCCTGGCGACCGACCAGTTGCTGAACCTGGCCGCCAAGTGGAAGTACATGTACCAGAACGGCACCAGCGTGCCGGTCGTCACCCGGGCGTCCGTTGGTCGGGGCTTCGGGCAGGGTGCCACCCATTCGCAGAGCCTGCACGCCCTGTTCGGGCACTTTCCCGGCATCTACGTCGCGACGCCGTGCTTCCCGTCTGACATGAAGGGGCTGCTGGCCTCGGCGCTGACTGGCGATGTGCCGGTGGTCTTCATCGAGAACCGGGCCGTCTACAACCTCGAGGACGACGTGCCGGAAGAGCTGTACACGATTCCGTTTGGCAAGGGGCGCATCGTCCGTGAGGGCACGGACGTGACCATCGTCGGGGCGTCGCTGATGGCCTACGAGGCGATGCGCGCGGCCGAGATACTTGCCACCGAGCACGGCATCAGCGCGGAGGTGATCGATCCCAGATCGATCAGGCCGCTCGACGAAGAGATCATCCTGAACTCGATTGCGAAGACCGGGCATCTGGTGGTGGCCGACACCAGTTGGGCAACCTACGGCTTCGCCGCCGAGGTGGCCGCCGTGGCCGCCGAAAAGGGCTTTAGCAGCCTGCGTGCACCGGTGCGCCGCGTGACGCTGCCGGACAGCCCGGCGCCGGTGTCCAAGCCCCTGGAAGACGCCTTCCACCCGTCACCCAAGAGCATTGCCGAGGCGTGCCTGGAGGTGTTGCGGAGCGATGTCCAGGTGGCATCGCACGCCCGCGACGTGCAGGAAGCGTTCGCCGGTCCGTACTGACTTGTAGGGGCGTGCCCTCACCCCCCAACCCCCTCTCCCACAAGTGGGAGAAGGGGAGACTACTTCCTGACGACTGGCTCCGCGGCCATGGAAAGTGGAGACGCTATGAAGAACATCCTGGTGATCGGCGGGGCGGGCTACGTCGGTGCCGTCCTGGTGCCGAAGCTGCTCGACCAGGGGTACGCGGTGCGCGTGCTTGACCTGATGCTGTTTGGCGAGGACGTCCTGCCCACGCACCCGAAGCTCGAAGTCATCAAGGGTGACATGCGTGACAAGGACGTGTTGGCGAAAGCTAACCGCGACATGGACGCCGTCATCCAACTTGCCTGCATCTCGAACGACCCGAGCTTTGAGCTTGACCCGGAACTGAGCAAGTCGATCAACTTCGACGCGATCGAGCCGACCGTCGCCTTCGCGCGGGAGTTCGGTGCTACGCGGTTTGTCTACGCCTCCACGTCGAGCGTGTACGGCGTGAGCGACGCGCCCGAAGTGACCGAAGACCACCCATTGATCCCGCTGACCGACTACAACAAGTACAAGGGGCTGACCGAGCCTCACGTGCTCAAGTACGCCACCGACGACTTTGTGCCGGTCATCATTCGGCCGGCCACCGTCTGCGGCTACTCGCCCCGCCTGCGCCTGGACCTGACCGTCAACATCTTGACGGCGAAGGCGGTCACGACGAAGGAAGTGACGGTGTTTGGCGGTAGCCAGAAGCGCCCGAACATTCACGTCGAGGACATCGCGGAGTTGTACATCGACCTGCTGTCCCGCCCGAAGGAACTCATCAGCGGCGAGACGTTCAACGCAGCGTACGAGAATCACACGGTGTCACAGTTGGCCGAGATCGTCCGCGACACGGTGATGCGTGAGATGCCCGAACTGGGCGAGATTGCGATCACGACGACGCCGAGCAACGATCTGCGGAGCTATCACGTCTCGTCTGCGAAGATCAAGAACGCCCTCGGCTGGGAGCCGAAGCGCACGATTGACGACGCGGTGGTCGGGCTGTGCGAGGCGTTCAAGGATGGCCGTATCCCGATGGACGCCTTGACCAGCACGAAGTACATCAATGTGAAGACGGTGCAGGCGGCGGGCCTGAAGTGAGTAGACAGGAGTCAGGAGACAGGAGTCGGTAGGAAGTTCCCGCATTCCCGTTTGCGACACGGCGAGGCCCGGCGGGAGGGACTCCGTCGGTCGCGAGGGAGCGGGACTCGGGTTGAGGAGTCTTCTGACTTCTGTCTCCTGACTCCTCGTCCTCGTCTCCTCTCAAGGAGTCTCTGTGACCCAGCGCGCGATTGTCACTGGCGGAGCCGGCTTCATCGGCAGCCACATGGTGGACCTGCTGCTTGAGCGCGGCTTTCACGTCGCGGTCATCGACAACCTGAAGACGGGCCGCCTCTCCAACCTGGAGCATCACAAGGCCGAGCCGCGCCTTGAGGTCCACACCATCGACATGGCGACCCTGCCGACGGATTCGCCGATCTTCAAGGACACGGACTACGTGTTCCACTTCGGCGGCCTGGGCGACATCGTGCCGTCCATCGAGCGCCCGTTGGATTACACCCACGCCAACATCACCGGCACGCTCTCGGTGCTGGAAGCGTCGCGACAGGCCGCCGTCAAGAAGGTCGTCTACGCCGCGTCGTCGTCGTGCTACGGCGCGAATCCCGAGGTGCCGACGACCGAAGCTGCGAAGATCCAGCCAGAGTACCCGTACGCCTTCAGCAAGTGGGCCGGTGAGGAAGCCGTCTTCCACTGGGGCACCGTCTACGGGCTGCCGGTCGCCTCGATCCGCATGTTCAACGTCTATGGGCCGCGCGTGCGGACGACCGGGGTGTATGGCGCGGTCTTCGGCGTGTTCCTGGCGCAGAAGCTGAAGGGCAAGCCGCTGACGGTCGTGGGCGACGGCACCCAGACCCGCGACTTTGTGTACGTGACGGATGTGTGCCGCGCGTTCCTGCTGGCCGCCGAGTCGAGCATTACCGGCGAGGTGTACAACCTGGGGGCTGGCAATCCGCAGCCAATCAACAAGCTGGTGAGCTTGATTGGCGGCGAGGTCGTACACTTGCCGAAGCGGCCAGGTGAGCCCGAATGCACCTGGGCCGACATCTCGAAGATCCAGCAGGCTCTCGGCTGGTCGCCAACGGTCTCCTTTGAGGAGGGCGTGGCAACAATGCTCGAACACATCGAGCACTGGGCGGATGCCCCGGTGTGGGATCCCGCCTCAATCGCGGAGGCGACGAAGACATGGTTTCAGTTCCTGACCCGTTGAAGCTGAAGACGCGGTACCAGCACAAGATTAAGACCCTAGCCGAGTTGGCCGAGGCCATTGGGCCACGCCCGCGCAAGCAGAGCGTCATCATGTGCCACGGCACTTTCGACATCGTGCATCCTGGGCATCTGCGCCACATGCAGTACGCCAAGGAGAAGGCCGACCTGCTCATTGCCAGCGTCACTGCCGACGAGCACATCATGAAGGCAAACCATCGTCCGTACGTGCCCCAGGAACTTCGCGCGGCGAACCTGGCGGCGCTGGAGATGGTCGACTTCGTGATTGTTGATCCGAACGCGACGCCGATCGAGCATATGCGGGCGCTGCAACCGGACTTCTTCGCGAAGGGGTACGAGTACTTCGCGAACGGGGTGCCGCCGAAGACGCAAGAAGAGCTGGACACGCTGGCCGACTACGGCGGTGAGATGGTGTTCACGCCCGGCGACATCGTGTACTCGTCGTCGGCCATCATCGAGTCGTCGCCGCCGAACCTGGGCATTGAGAAGCTGCTGGCGCTGATGGACTCGGAGGGCATCACGTTTGATACTCTCCGCAACGCGCTGCACAGTTTGACCGGCCTGAAGGTGCACGTGGTCGGTGACACGATTGTGGACACCTACTCATACTGTACGCTGCTGGGCGCGACGGCGAAATCACCGACGTTCAGCGTGAAGCACGACTTCAGCGAGCGGTTTGCGGGCGGCGCGGCCGTGGTGGCGCGACACATGAAGACGGCCGGTGCCGACGTCACCTTCACAACGGTCCTTGGCGACGACGATCTGCGGCAGTATGTCATTGATGATCTGGAGAAGGCTGGCGTCCACGTGGCGGCCTACATTGATGCGACGCGCCCGACGACGCACAAGGAGCGGTTCATCACCGACGGTTACAAGATGCTCCAGGTGGACCGAGTGGATAACCGGAGCATCGGGCCGCGCGTGATGGACTCGATGACGCGCTCGCTGCGGGAGACGGCCAGCGATCTCGTCATCTTCAGCGACTTCCGCCACGGCATCTTCAACCGCCAGACCATTGGCGAGTTGAAGGCGGCGATCCCGGCCGGCGCGATCAAGGCTGCTGACAGCCAGGTGTCGAACCGCTGGGGCAACATCCTCGACTTCACAGACTTCGACCTCATTACGCCGAACGAGCGCGAGGCCCGCTTTGCGCTGGGCGACCAGGACTCGGTGGTGCGGCCGTTGGCGCTGGAACTGTTCCGCGAGGCGCGCGCCCGCTTCCTGATCTTGAAGCTGGGCGAGCGCGGAGTGATCGCGTACCGCACGGCTGGCCCGCAGCCGCGCGACTTCTTCACGATTGACAGCTTCGTTGACCGGCTGGTAGACCCCATCGGGGCGGGCGACGCGCTGTTGTCGTATGCGTCGCTGGCGGTCGCACGCACGAACAACATCGTGGTTGCGTCAATCCTCGGGGCGCTTGGCGCGGCGGTCGTCTGCGAGCGGCAGGGCAACACGCCGGTCTCTCCGCAAGAGGTGGACGAGAAGATCACGGCCCTTGAGCGCCGCGCCTCGTTCTCGCTCGCCTGAGCCGTGCGGTACCTCGTAGCGGGCCTGGGCAACATCGGGCAGCGGCGGCGGGCGCTGCTGGGCGAGCGTTGCGTCGCCACCGCCGACCCGTTCAATGCGGCGGCTGACTATCCGACCGTCCGCGACTGCCCGCCGGATCGGTACGATGCTGCCGTCCTCGCCATCCCTGACGACGGCAAGGTTGACCTGATCCGATACCTGCTGGAGCAGGGCAAGCACGTCCTGGTCGAGAAGCCGCTGCCATTGCCCGACGCGGCGACCGTCCGTGAGCTTGAGGCACTAGCGCAGGCACGCGGCGTGGCCCTGTACACGGCCTACAACCACCGATTTGAGCCGCTGCTGGTGACGATGCGGGAGCAGCTACAGGCCGGTGCCATTGGCGAGGTCTATCACGGGCGGCTGTTCTATGGCAACGGCACGGTGCGCCACGTGGCCGGCACCTGGCGCGACCACGGCCTCGGAGCGATCCAGGATCTCGGCTGCCACCTGCTGGACCTGCT
>JBBQBU010000218.1:0-9162 GCA_038318015.1 Chloroflexota bacterium
CCTCAAACAGGCGAATGAGCTGCTGGATAAGGCCGGCCTGGACAAGAAGGACTCCGAGGGGTTCCGCCTGCGGACCGACGGCAAGGGCCGCCTACGCCTGGAGGTGCTCACGGTTGGCGGGGCGTTCGTGCCCTGGCCGAAGATCGCGGAGATGGTCGGACAGCAGTGGCGCAAGATCGGCATTCAGGCGGACGTGGTGGAACAGGAGCGCGGCCTCGCCTCGGCGCGCGTGCAGGCGAACGAGAACCAGTTGGCCGTCTGGGTCAACGACGGCACCGAATTCTTGTACGTGAACGCCACGCACGCGGTGCCGGTCTTCCCCGGCCCGTTGCAGTCATTCATGGGGCCGGCCTTCGCCGTCTGGTACGCCAGCAACGGCGCACAGGGCATCAAGCCGGAAGACCCACAGATGCTCAAGGTGCTGGAGCTGTTCCGCTCGGCGTCTGGGCAGGATCTTGACCAGCGCATCAAGACGGCACAGGAGATTTGGAAGATCCTCGCGGAGGAGGCGTACAGCGTCGGCACCGTCGGGCTGTCGCCCGCCGTCATGGGGGTGCGGCTGGTCAAGAACAACATGGGCAATGTGCCGGAGCGCCAGTACAACGGCCAGCACGTCCGGACGCCATGCTCGTCACACCCGCCAACCGTGTTCTTCAAGTCGTAGGACGGCCTTTTGCGGCAAGACGGCGGGCACGTCTTCCCTTGTCATCTTGGGGTGCATTTTGCTACGGCTCGCCGCCCCCTCTCCCGCACGCGGGTGTGGGGGCCGGGGGTGAGGGCCATAGATCAGAGGCGGCGCAGCTCCCGGTTCGTCGCGGCCAGGACGGCCACTAGCAGGCAACTGACGAGGCCAGCCCCCGCCAGCACCATCGGCGCGCCGAACACGTCGGCCAGGATGCCCTGGGGCAGCGCCCCGAGTGGCACCAGCCCCCACGTCGTCATGTAGACACTCATCACGCGGCCTTGGAGCGCGTCCGGCACGGCCATTTGCACCAGTGTATTGTTGACCGCCAGGTACATCGCCTGGGCCACGCCGATCAGCGACATGATGCCGATGGACAAGCCGAGGGATGTGCTGGCCGAGAACGCCACCAGCAGCGCCTGGCTCGCCTCTGCGCCCAGCGTCACGAGGCTGCGGACTCCCGCGCCAGCAACTCGACGAGCGCCGCGAAGAGGGTCACGGTCTCAGGGTTGGTGCCGCCGACTCTGGACCAGACCGTCTGAACGCCTCGCGCCTCAACCTGCACTATCGCCGCGAGCGTGAGAGCGGGGTTCGGGTGGCGAATAGCCAGGCCGGCGCGCAACTGGGCCATGCGGGTGCACCTCTATGAAGAAGAGTACTCCGGAAGGTGCGGTGCGCTGCGAATCGTGAGTTGCGTGTGGTGGCGGCCGCCGTCTCTCAACTCGCCCCGCTCACCTCACGACCCGCCGTGCGGTATCCTGGTCCAGTCAGCGCCGGGGCGACGACCGGGCGGGCAGGGGAGGTGACGATGACGACGCACGACGGGGCGATGTTCGAGCCGACAGACGATGCTTCAGGGTATCCGCTGGAGCGCGAGTTTCCGGAAGATGAGTACCGGTTGCGCGTCCAGCGCGCCCGCGCGGAGCTGACCGCTGCAAACATCGACGCCCTGGTCATCACGTCGTCGGCGGTGGGCCAATGGTTCACCGGCCGCCAGGAGCCGCACAACTGGCACGATCAGGTGCAGGCGCGGTCGGCGTGGTACATCGTGACGCAGGACGGTGACCACTTGCTGAGCACGCCCACCAACAACACCCACTTCAGCGCCTTGCGCCGTGCCGTCTGGGTCAGCGAGATTCGCCCGATTGTCGAGCGCGCGCCGTGGCCCCGCACCGAAATCTGGGACATCGCGCAGATTGCCGACGAATTTCGGGCGCTCGGCCTTGATCGCGCCCGCCTCGGCTTCGAGCTAGGCGACAACATGACGCTCGGCATCAGCGTGCAGGACTACCTGCGTCTGCGCGACCTGCTCCCGCAGGCAGCGTTCGTCGATGCCGCACCGGTCGTCAAGCGACTCATGAGCATCCACACGCCGCTGGAGATCGACTGGCTGCGGACGGCTTGCGCGGCCGGCGTCTGGATTCACGAGGAGCTGCCGGCGGTCCTCCAGGCGGGCCAGACGGAGCGCGAGTTTCTCGGACTGCTGGCGGCGCGCTTCCGTGAGCAGTACGGCGCGGGCTACAGCTATGCGCCGGCCGGCGGCTGGGACATCCGCAACCCGGACACCGGCGATTCAAGCCGCTACCACTCGCATGTGACGGAGCGGGTGTTCAAGGCGGGCGACCAGTTGACGCGCGGCACTAGCGGCGCGAGCTACCGAGGCTACGGCGCGGATATTGACCGCATCTGGTATCTCGGCACACCGCCGCCGATTGTGCGGGAGTGGTACCGCATCGCCTGGGAGTGCAACCGCGCCATGGCCGAGGCGATCCGGCCGGGTGCGCGCTGCTCGGACATCTTCGCGGCGTTCGCGCGGGTGGAGCGGCAGCATGGCCTGAAGGAGACGCGCTCGGGGCGTTGCGGCCACGGCTACCGGAACACCGGTGGGTTGTCCGTTCACCCCGACAACCACACGGTGCTTGAGCCGGGCATGGTGATCTCCGTTGAGCCGATGCTCGGGAACGCGCACGGCTATTACGACCTTGAAGACCAGTTCGTTGTCACTGCGAGCGGGCATGAGTGCCTTCACACCCCGGCCCCCGAAGAGCTGCCGGTCATCTCGGCGTAGGTGCAATCCGACCCCTCTCATCACTCACGAACGGTGGCCGCTGCGCGGGATCCCCGTGTCTCCGGATCCCCACGGCCCCTCAGCCCCCCCTCACCAACTCCCCTCTCCCACTTGTGGGAGAGGGGAGAGTTGGTCTCTTCGCCTCCCGTCTTTCGTCTCTCGCCTGCTCCTTCAGCGGAGGCCGACCACCAGCGCTTCGTCGAGGTGCCGCCACGCCACGGCGGCCTCGGCGAAGCCGGCCCGGCGCAGGGCGCGGCAGTGTGCTTCGGCGGTCAGGCGCTTGCCAGCCCCGCGCATCTGGCCGCGTAGCGCCTCCCGCGCGGCCACGGTCTCCGCAAGCGCGGCGTCGGCTGCAATGGCCTCCCAGAAGCCATCTGCCGGCACCATCGTGCGGCGGCGGGCCTCATGGAACGCCTGGGCCAGCCGCGTCGCGTTCGGGGAAGCCGGCAAGGCTTCGGCGTTCAGCAGCAACCCGCCGGGCTTGAGGATACCGTGCAGCTGCCGATAGATGGCAGCCATCTCGGGGCCGCTGAAGTGGTGGAGTGTCGCCAGCGACACCACGGCGTCGAAACTGGCGTCAGGCGACGTGCCCGGCGTGAGCTGGTCGGGCCAGTCGGTATCGCGCAGGTTCACCTGCCGCCATGTGAGCCGCCCGTCAGCGTCGCCGTGCGTCCCCTGCCCGATCGCCATCAGCACCGGGTCAAGGTCGAGTGCCACCACCTGCGCGTCTGGGAAGCGGTCGAGGAGCGCCCGCGACAGGCTGCCGGTCCCCGCCCCGAGATCGAGGATACGCCAGGGACTGGCCGGCAGCAGCCCGGCCAGCACATCCACGATGGCGGCGTTGCAGGCCGGGCGGTGCGGGAAGAACGCGTGCATGCGCGCGTCCCAGGTGCCAGCCCAGGCGGGCCAGTCGCCGCTGGCGGGCCAACTGGTCGGCGTCGCTGGTTGCTCGATAGCCGGTGGCTCAGTCACGACAGGTACCCATTCGGACGGCCGGCGCTCGTCGCGGGTGCGCCACTGGCTCATCCGCCTTTTTCGGAGATGTGGCCGCGATTGTAGCGCGAACGACCGATCTTACTTAGACGGCGTCTCCTGTGTGACAGCAAGCCACGCCATCCCAGAGATAGCTACAAGGGGCACCATAACGGCGCCCCCTGTTGCTAGGAGCTACGACACGGGTCAGTGGGCCGTAAATAACTCGAAGAAGAGCGGAAATGTCCCGATGAACCCGATGGCCAGCAGGACCAGCGAGACTTTCCAGATGGTCGCAAACTCGATGTCGCGGTCCTTCCACATGCGGTGAAGCACGAACCAGGACACGAAGTAGGCGATCACGGAAACCGAGGTCTTGCCCACGAGCGGGCCGCCGGGATTCCACCAGTTCAGGGCGTTCTTGAGAGGTATGATCGCTTCGGCGAGCGGGATAATGAGGCCGAGCACCGCGCAGCCAATGGCAGCTGCGAGGATCGCCGCGATTGCGGCACCGTTTGGCATCGGGGAGTCCAACGGGCCAGCTTCACTGAGGGGCATGTCGCCAGACGAAGCGACCGCTCGCGGATTCAACGTTTCGCGCGCCATCATCACCCTCCTACTGGGTCGGTGCGACCTTATTGATGAAGGCGCCGAACACGCCCGCTGCCGCCGCCGCGAAAAATGCCATCGTGAACATCACGATGAGTGCGTTCCGCACCTGGGGCATCCGACCGAGGCGACCGCCGTAGCGCCAGACGATGAAGGCAACTGAGGTAGCGATAATCGGGGTCAACCAGGCGACGTGCTCCTTCCACTCCATGCCGAAGGTGTGCCAGAGGGCAGTATCCGGGCTGCTCAACAGGAAGTTCCGGGGGAACTGCGCGGCAAGCACCTCACGCGACGCACCCTGAGGTGCTGGAGCGCGGTACCAGGGGTACACGATGTAGGTGCCGGTGATGACCGTCGCCCAGCCGACGATGGCCATGACCCAGGTCCCGACGACCATGCGGCGAACGCGCTCGCGCACGCCAGATGCCGTCACCCACTCTGGACGCAGACTCCAGAGGCTGGCCATTCCGCCGGCGTACGCCAATAGGAACACGGCCCCAAGCCCCATGCCATGAACGACTGTCCAGAAATCGCGAGAACTCAGTGACATCGTTGTCCTTTCGCTCGATCTGTCAACGTCAACACCTCACCAGATGGCGCTGCCCGTGGCTCCAGAGTCGCCACTTACGAGATGCCTCTCGACTTAAACGTTCGTTCGGCGGTGTCACCTCCTCTTTGGACGCATGGTTCCCGGCCCAATCCGTCGATGGGACATCACTACCATAACCTGACGAAGATGCGGGCGAACCTGTCACATGTCCCAACATGGGTGGGACCGTCAAGATGAGAGGCGAAGCGAGGAGCGTCACCAGCCCTCGTTCACGGCGCGGGCGGGCCGGCGTGCGCCTCGCGGGGCAGAGCGGCTTTCTGTCATCATCGGGCCGCGTGCGGCTGCCGCTGTCGTCCTCCGCTGCTCTCGTGCCGCCCCGTATGTCCGCGCCTTGCGGAGAAGAATGGACGCTACGCCTATGAGTACCCCGCAGCAATCCGCGTCACTCCCTGGTGCCATCGCCTTCATCAGCTACGGCAAAGCCAATGTCTCCTTCTATCGGACCTATGCCACCCCGCTCACCGGCCTGACACCGATCCCTGAATCCGCGTTCGTCGGGCGGCCGAACACGCTCTTCGCGTACGACGCCGAGATCGAAGTGCTCGATCAGACGCTTGCGCCGGCCTACACCGACGGCGACAACTCTCAGGTCGTGGCGACAGACACGATGAAGAACTTCATCCATCAGGTCGCCATCGAGTTCCAGGGCGCGACGTTCGAAGAGTATTTGCTCTTCCTGGCGCAGCGGTTCCTCCAGACCTGGGACCACGTGCACATCCTGCGTGTCTCCGGGCGCGAGCTGCCGTTTCCGGCCGCCACCGTGCCTGCCGATGGCGGCTTCGGGCCGAGCGGCGTCCTGTTCAGCCCGGGCAGCGGCGACTACGCGACCGCCAGCCTGGATGTCGTGCGCGATGGCGACGGCGCACGGATCGTGGCGCATCGGGCGGGCCGTGACGGGTTCCGCCTCATCAAAGTCACCGGGAGCGCCTTCGCCGACTTCGTGCGCGACCAGTACACCACGCTGCCGTCCGTCAAGGACCGCCCGCTGTACATCTACCTGGATGTCTCGTGGCAGTACGGCGACGTGGCGGACGCCGTGGACGGCAGCCACGCCCGCTACGTGCCGGCCGAGCAGGTGCGCGACCTCGTGGCAACGGTCTTCCACGAATTCGTCAGCATGTCCATCCAACACCTGATGCACGAGATGGGGCAGCGGATTCTGGCGCGCTTCCCGCAACTGGTGGACGTGTCATTCGACGGGCAGAACCGACTGTGGGACACGGTGGTCGTCTCCGAGGCCGACCCGAAGATCAAGTCGTACTGCGACCCGCGCCCGCCGTACGGCAGCCTGCACCTGACGCTGCACCGCCAGTCCTGACGCCGCGCGCCTGATCCCTGTGGATGACGGCTGGCCGCTTGTGGCCGGCTGACTGCCCTCAGAGAGGCGAGCGCCGCAAGCCGTCAGGCATCAAGGAAAGGTGCGGGCACGGCCATCCCTGGTCTGAAGGAAGTGCCCTGGCACGAATGTTTCTGGGCAGAGCGCCGCGACAACCGGCGGCGGCGCTCCGGCAGGCGCTCACGCGCCCCGGCGACGTTGCTGGTGGTGGCAGAGGGACTCGAACCCCCGAAGCCGTGAGGCTCCTGGTTTACAGCCAGGTGCGATTGCCGCTACGCGATGCCACCATGATGAAGCACCGCGATTGTACAGGATACGAGCCGTCGCAGCACAACCCAGTTTTACGACGGCATCGGCAACAGGTGCCATAGGGCGTGGCGACCGGCGCAGCGGCGGCAGCGTCCGGACCGGGCTTGCCAGCGGCCGCCAACCAGTCCGATCAGGCGAACGCTACCCAGGCGGTCGCAGCAGGCGCGCGGCCTCGGCAGCCGGTAGCCGCACCGTCTCAACGGGGATGCCGGCCGGCACCGCCGCGACCAGTTGGGCACGCAACTCGGCTGCCTGCTCCGCCGTCGCGGCGCGGACCACCAGCAGCGTGACCGTGTCGGCATCGGCTGGCGCGCCGATGCCGGGCGCTGGCGCTGCCGCCGCGAGCCTCGTCGCCTCCGCTGCTTCGGCTTCCTCGTCCTGGCGGGCCAGCGCCGCGTCGTGCTGGAAGACGCGCAGGTGGTACGCCAGCAGGAGCCCGGCCACGGCGGCGGCGCTGGCGGCCTCCAGCAGATTGCTCGTGTTGCTGGCCGTCCAGGTCTCGCCGAGCGCCACGCGCAGCAACTGGTACAGCGTGAACGCCCCGGTGCCCAGGAGCGTCAGGACGGTCATGCCGAGCGCCAGGAACAGGTAGATGCGCCGGGCCAGCGACCGCCGCGCGACGGCAGCGACCACCTCGCGCTGGAGCCGCAACCACGGCAGCAGCCAGACCGGCAGCCCCACGACGATCAGCGTGGCGTAGAGGCTCAGGCGCTCCTGCCACCAGTGCTCGGCGTGGGGGATGCCCGGCCGCACCAGCAGGTCAAGCAGCGTCGCGATGGTGCCGCTCAGGCCCGACCCAAACATCAACGCGCCGACCACCGCCACGAGGTAGCCGTAGATCCAACGGATCGCCGCCTGCCGGTGACGCTCCGGGGCGGCGGCGGACTCGCGGGTGATGACGGTGGCATGGTACGCCCAGGCGATCCCAAACGTGACGACGTGCGCCAGCGTGTCGCCAAGCTCACGCTGCGCCGTGCTCCACAGTTCGCCGGCCTGCGACGGGATCAGCAGCGAGCGGACCAGCACGTAGAGGACCTGTCCGATGTTCCAGACCGTCCAACTGATCGAGAAGAACAACACGAAATACAGGTAGACCTTGCGGAGCGTCGATTCACGCTCCAGGTCAGCGCCGCCAATCTGCCGGAACTGGCGGGTACTCCAGGTCCAGGCCGTCGCCCAGACCAGCAGGCCCGTCAGCAGTGAGGCGACGCGGCCGGCCACATCCGTCGCGAGCCAGCGGCCGGTGTCGAGTTGCACGCCTGCGCGCGGCATCGCCACCTCGACGAGCCGCGCCAGCAGATTGGATGTGCCAAACAGCAGCATCAGCAGGCCGACCAGCGCCAGTAGATAGACGCACCAGCGCCGCAACGTTGCGCCCGCGCCAACCTCGGGGACGGCCAGCCGATCCCGCCCGGCCAGGCGCAGATGGTAGATCCAGAACATCCCCATCACCAGCAGCATCGCGAGCGGTTCTGTCACTTCGCCGTACAGGAACGCCGTGCCCGTCACGGTGCCGAACACCACGCCGAGCAGGTCGAAGACGAGGCGGCGGATCTCATAGGTGAGGATCAACCCGCCCACCACCAGCACGCCGTACAGGTACAGCTTTCGGATGCCCGAGCGGCGCTCGGCCACCGGATCACGAGTGACGGCCCGCAGCGCCAGCCCCCAGTGGATGACCCAGGTGATGAGGCCGATGCCGGTCAGCGCGCCGTACAGGCTCACGCGGTCCGCAAGCTCCGACGACCCCAGGCTGATGAGCGGCGGCAGCAGCGCCTCGACGACGCCTTCGAACAGTACTTCAAGGAGGCCGGCCAGCCCATTGACCAGCATCCAGATCGCCGCGAATGCGATGCCGTACTGATAGACCCGCCGCGCGACGATCATGTGCGCCTAGTAGATCCCGTACGTTTCGAGCGCCTGGGTGATGCGCCACGCACCGTCTTCGCGTACCAGCGTCACCGTCGTGTCGCGATGCGAGCTACTGGACGAGAACGGGTCAGAGTTCGCAGAGAAGCGGCTTGTCGTCACCTGCACCTCGGCCCGCGTGTCGGTGGCGCTCACCTGCTCCACCACGATCCGCACGTTCTCCTGCGGACTGGGGCGGTAGGAGTTGTTCTTGTCGCGCGCCTCGACCTCGGTGCGCGCCTGATTCGTCAGGCAGGTCCGCGAGCGCGTCACGTCGCTCTCGCGCAACGCCTCAATGTACGCCTGCACCACCCCCGCCGGCGTGGCAGGGTCGGCGGGCGGAGCTGTGCGCGGACGCCCGAGCATGAACACCACGATCACGCTGATGACGACCAGCAGGACCGTGCCGGCCACAATGCCGATCAGGAATCGATCCTGGCCGCCCGTGGCTGCCGGCTGGGGTGTCGGAGTCCAGGGCAATTGCATTACTTCTCGCATTCCCATTCTGTGCACTAATGAGCAGTCTGAGTGCGACGGACGCGCCCAATTTTGGCTCGGAAGCATCAACTCGACCGCCGAACAAGAGGCGGGAGTCGTGAAGAGGCGCGGAAGCTGGCGTGAAGTGCCCAAAACCGAGTCAGAATACTCGACTAGACAGAAGGTTATGC
>JBBQBU010000219.1:0-9157 GCA_038318015.1 Chloroflexota bacterium
CGGCTCGCTGTTCGGCGCGCTCGGCACGACCATCCTGCCGGTGCTCGACTCGGCACCAGTGCGGATACCGCTGCTCACGCTGTCAACGCTGGCGGCAGCGGCGAACTACTACACCGTCTGGCACGCGCACCGCCTTCGCCAACACGCTGCCGCCGAACACCGCTACCTGCCCGTCACCCGCCGCGAGCGCGGCCTGACGACCCTGGTACTGCTGATGGCCTCATTCACCATCTTCATGGTCGCCTTCGAGCTGTACGCCCACGAGTTCATCACGCACCACCCCTGGCCCTAAGGGCCTGCAAGGAAATAACCGTTACACCCGAAGTCAGTCTGACTCCTTATGAAAGCGCCCTCTGATGAGACGGTTATCTCCTGACGAATCCTAAGCTCCGCCCCTGTCGTAGCCCAATGCGGCCAACCGTGCGCGCCGCGCCGATGTAAAGAAGTCGGTCAGGTGGCCGACCCCGTCACCATCTCCTTCTGCGTTCGAACCCCGTGAGAGCGGACGCAGCGGTGCGCAGGGCGTGGTCGTCGCCATGCGTGAGATCACCGGCATGGTTGAGGACAGTTCGGCGGCCACCGAGGAGATGGCGGCACAGGCCGGGCAGGTCACGTCGTCCATCGAGTCCATCGCTGCGATTGCCGAAGAGAACAGCGCCGAGGCCGACACCGTGTCGTCGTCGGCGACGAGCATGAGCGAGCAGATTGAGGCGATGTACGCCCAGGCTGAGGAGTTGGCGTCAACGGCCGAGCAGTTGAGGCTGATCGTCGGGCGCTTTCGCTTCGAGGCCGGGCGCAGCGCAGCATCACGCGGGGCCGCCTCGCAGGTGGTCACGCGCCGCCGGGCCGACGACTGGCAGCCGGCCGAACCGGCCACCCGCCGCCGCACCGCCGGCTAACGGCGGCCTCGCACCGAATGGAAACGCCCGCTACCTGGTCGGGACGGGCGTTTCCATTCGTGAGCGGTTGGCGTCAGGGGCGGGGGGTTGGCGGCCCGTCTGCGCGGAGCCGGTCCGGCACCGCGCCGGCCCGGGCCTGCCGATAGACTTCCAGATAGTCGTCTGTCACCCGCGCGACGGAGAAGTGCCGGCGGATGTGCGCCGCCGCCGCCGCCGCCAGCTCCGTCCGCAACGGGACGTCGTCCACCAGGCGCTGAAGCGCGGCCCCCAGCCCCACCGGGTCGTTCGGGGGCGCGCACAGGCCGGTCTCCCCGTGAATGATGGCTTCCTCGGGACCGCAGAATGTGATGATCGACGCGACGCCGGCGGCCATCGCCTCCAGCAGCGCAATCGAGCCGGTGCCGGCTGGGACAGCCAGCACGAACGCATCGATGGCGTCCAGGTACGGGGCCGGCTCGCGCTGGAACCCGGCAAACGTGACGCTCTCACGAATGCCTAGCTCATCGGTGAGGTGCTCCAACTCGCTGCGCAGCGGACCGTCACCGACCAGCACCAGGCGGCACGGGCCAGCCGCCCGCACCAGCGCAAACGCTTGCAACAGGTCGCGCAGCCCCTTGCCCTCCGCCAACCGGACGATGCTACCGAACACGGTTTCGTCATCCGGGACGGCCAGCGCGGCCCGGATGCGCCGGCGCGCCTCGGCACGCTCGGCCGAGTCTGGGTCGGGCAGGGGGATGCCATTCAGGATCGCCGCGTAGCGCCCACGCAGTGTGGGCAGGCGCTCGTGGCGCAGGCGGGCATTGCGCCGCGATACGGCAACCAGCGCATGGCGCACGCGGTCGCGCAGGCGCGCGCTGAGCCGCAGGCCGGGGTCTGGCGTCGGCGTCGGTACGTCGTGTTCGGTGGCGACGACCGTACAGCCCGGCAGCAGCCGCGATAACGCCAGCACGCCCAGCCCGCCGGTGGCACCGCCCGTCTGGAGGTGCACCACATCCGGCCGCCATGCTTTGACCAGTGCGCCAAAGCGCAACAGCCGCCTGGGCAGTAGGTGGCACCCGCCGCGCGCATCGGTGGTGAGCCGCTGCACCTGCAGGCCGCCGGCCGCGCAACGGTCCGCGAACGCGTCAAAGATCGAATCGGTGGGCAGCACCATGCCGACGACCGCCCCGCGTCGGGCCAACTCGACGGCGACGTGCATGGCAACCGTCTCCATGCCGCCCAGGCTGACCGACTGGAGAACAAACAGGATACGCCGGGGACCGTCCCCCGCCGTCGTCACGCGCATCATCGCCGCAGCCGCACCTTCGCACCCGACCGCCATGTTGCGGCCAGCCTTTGCCAGTGCTGATGATAGCCGAAAGGTTGAGACTGCCCGTTACGAGGCCGCAATGCTGACACCGTTCTGAGATTCACCTTCTCCCCGCCCAGGTCGGCCGGCCTTGCTGATTCTGACGACGCGAACGGCCGCGATGGGACACGCAGGCCGCCCAGCAGCTGCCCGAAACCGCAACGGACGCTCCGCATGGACGTTCCCTGATAAGCACGTGGCCATGCGTCAACGTGTGACACTCCCTGCTAAATACTCCACGGCCCGGCAGGAACAGACATCATCAGCGCAAGCATCAGCATGCATGACACGCCCCGTTGCAACGATGACGCGACCCAGCGAAAACGTGGGCCGGCGACCCTGCGCCGTTGGCACGCTCGCTGCGCGCGGGCCGGGCGAAGGCGGATAAAATAGCTATTCATATGCACATTTCTGGGTCAGACATGCCTGTCGTCAGGGGTATGCGCGTCGTTCTGATGGCCAACAGCGTCATGATGGGCGGCGTCGAAGAGCATGTGCGCCAGATTGCCGCCGGCTTGCAAGAACGTGGCGCCCACGTCATCGTCGTGATGCCGGAAGGTGCGGCTATCGACCCCCTCGCCGTGTCGATTAGGGCAGCCGGTGCGTCCGTTGTGCGGCTGACGTTGGCGTGGCAAACGCACCGTTTCGGCAGTGTGCGCCGCTTCTTCCGTCTGGTTCGTCTGCTGCGTTCGTGGCGGCCGGATGCGTGCCACGTGCACCTTATCGGCTACACCGGTGGCCGCTGGATCATCCTGGCGGCCCGCCTTGCGCGCGTGCCGAGCATCGCCTGCACGATGCATATCACGCCATCTGCGCCGCAAAGCTGGCGGGTGCGGCTGGACCGTGCAGTGCTGGGCTGCTGGATCGACCGGTACATCGCGGTGTCTGAAGTCTGCCGGCGTCGTCTCGTGGCCTACCTGGGCCTGCCGGCCGCCAAGTTCGACGTGGTGCCCAACGCCGTGGATCTGGCACGGTTCGCAGGCTCGCCCGAGCCGGACCGCCAACAGGTACGTGCTGAGCACGGCATCCCGGCGCAGGCCGCCGTCGTTGGGGTGCTGGCCCGCCTGAGCGAGCAGAAAGGCCTGGCGCACCTGCTTGATGCCATGCCGGCGATCCTGGCCGAGCATCCGGAGACGCACTTGCTGATCGTCGGCGACGGCCCGCTGCGCGACGACCTTACAGCGCAGGCGGCGGCACTCGGCGTGGCACCGAGCGTTCACTTTGCCGGCTACCGTACGAACACGACCGCCTATCTTCGCGCGATGGATGTTTTCGCGCTGCCGTCACTCTATGAGGGGCTGCCACTGTCGGTGCTGGAAGCGATGGCGGCCGGACTGCCGGTGGTGGCAACCCGCGTGGGCGGCATGCCCGAAGCCGTTGAAGAGGGCCGCACCGCGATCCTGGTGCCGCCGGCCGACCCGGGCGCGTTGGCACGGGCGGTCAACGCCATCCTGGGGGACCAGTCCCGGGCCGAGACGATGGCGCAGGCAGGCCGGCTGCGGGCCGCGTCATTCTCGACCACGGCCCTGCTAGACCGCCTCGCGTCGGTGTACGTGAGCACCCTCTCTGCGACCCTGCCCGCTTGACAGTGGCCGAAACGTCGTCGCGCCCCGCGCGGGTGCCGCCCGCTCCGGATGCACCGGCCCACCGCACGCGCGTGCAGGCTCGGTCGGGTGTTGCACCACCCGACCGCGCGCTTCCCCCGGTCAGGAGCCGAAGAGCGGCACCTGCGCCCCTAGGCCCGCTTCGAGCGCCTTGCGGTACACCAGGCCGGCCACGGTCACGTCTTGCAGCCCCAGCCCCTGCGACTCGAAAATGGTGATCTGCTGGTCGTTCTGCCGGCCGTGTGCCTGCCCCCCCACGACCTCGCCTAGCTCGGGCAGCAAGTCCCAGTCCAGCCAGCCGCGTTCCGTCGGGATCAGCAAGTCGCCGCACTCGGCCTGCGCCTGCGTCCGCGAATCGACGACCACCAGCCCGGCCTTGCGGATCAGCCGCTCGTCAAGCTCCCGGCGGATCAGCGCATTGGAGCCGGCCGCGTTGATATGGGTGCCGTCTTGCACGACGTCCGGCGGGAACAGCGGATCACGCGAGGTCGTGGCGGTGGCGACGATCAGCGCGCCCTCAAGCGCCTGAGCCGGCGTCTCGCACGAGACGAACTCGGCGTCCACCTCGCCGCGCAAGTCCGCGATGAAGCGCTCACGGTTGGCGGCGTCGCGGCTGTAGACGCGCACCTGCTTGAGCGGGCGCACGGCGGCCACGGCCAGCACCTGCCCGCGCGCCTGCCAGCCGGTCCCGAAGTTCGCCAGCACGTTGGCGTCCTCACGGGCCAGATACTTCGTGGCGACGCCGCTGGCCGCGCCGGTCCGCATCATCCCGAGCAGGTCGCTTTCGACGATGGCGAGCAGGCGGCCGTTGTCGGCGCTGTACAGCAGCGTCAGGAAGCGGTTCCCCTCGCGGAACGAGGTGTACGACTTGACGCCGACGTAGCCGCCGTCCGGGGACGCCAGGTCCGCGCCGGCCAGCAGGTGCAGGGTGCCGCGCGGCAACTTGATGCGCTGGCGCGGGACGTTCCGGGCCTTCGCCTGCCCGTGGGCCTTCGTGGCGGCCTCGACGCACGCCACGGTGTCGTGCATGGTCAGGACCGCTTCGACATCAGCTTCGCTGAGGAGCAACGCCATAGCTGCTGCCTCCCTCTCTGAGAATGGCTGTGTGCGGCGGACGTGCCGCGGCCGTGGCTGCGGCGGCCACCCTGTGCTGAGACTGTAGCCGAGCCTGCCCGGCCCCGGCCGCCACGACGCTACGCCCGATGCGACGCTCCCGACAGTCGCCCCTACAATGGTGGCCTGACCGCTCGGGCGGCCCTGCGGGCTGGCCCGGCGGCGAGCGGATGCGACGGCCCGACGATGCGGGCAACGGAGCGAGACGGCATGGTGACGCTGAAGATTGTGCAGGTGGGCGACCCGGTGTTGCGACAGGCGGCCCGGCCGCTGACCGCCGACGAGATCCGCAGCGACCACACGCAGCGCCTGATCGCGTTGATGCGCGACACCATGCGCGACACGCCCGGCGTCGGGCTGGCCGCGCCGCAGATCGGCGAGGGCGTGCAACTGGTGGTGATCGAGGACCGGCCAGAGTACATGGTCAGCCTCGCGCCGGAGCGGCTGGCCGAGCGCGAACGCGAACCGGTGCCGTTCCACGTGCTGGCAAACCCGGTGCTGACAGTGCTTGATACCTCACCGCGCCTCTTCTTCGAGGGCTGCCTGAGCCTGTCAGGCTTCGGGGCGCTGACGCCGCGCGCTGCCGCCGTCCGCGTGACGGCCCTGAACGAGCACGCCCAGCCGGTCGAGATCGAGGCGCGCGGTTGGTACGCACGCATCCTCCAACATGAGATCGACCACCTGCACGGGACCATCTACATCGACCGGATGCTACCGCGCTCGTTTATGGTGGACACGGCGTACCGGAAGCACTGGGCCGACCGGCCGGTGTCGGACATCTGCCTGGCGCTGGGCCTGCACGCCCCAGAGTGACGCCCCAACGTCCGATTGGGCGGGCACGGCGAGTGCCGGCGGCATCGGGCGGGTCTGCCAGCGGCAGATACCGACGAGGCACCCAGCCTCGTCAGGGGCGGGCGGCGTTGGTGGGGCTGCTTTCCACGGCCGCACTGGCCCGTGCCGCCGCCACTTCCGCTTCCATCCGCTCGGCCGCCGCGCGAGTCTCGGCGGCGCGGCGCTCGCGGGCGCGGTCGGGGATCAGGAAGACGAGCGGCAGTGCCAGCAGCAACAGCAGCCCGAGCGCGACGAACACCGACCGCATGCCGACCGCCTTGTCCGGGCTGAGCGCCAGCCACAGCACGATGATCGCCGTGCCGACCACCCCGCCCGTCGAGTTGAACAGGCCGCGTAGCCCGGCGATGACCGCCGCCCGCTGTGGCAGCAAGTCCAGTCCCGCGTTGTTCGACGCCGGAATTAGCGCGCCCATGCCGATGCCGCTCAACGCCATGATGCAGAGCAGCGGCAGCAGCGGATCAATCTCCCAGGAGCCGATGCTCAGGCCGCCCAGGTTCTGCCCGAGCAGCAGCAGCGCCGTGGTGACGCAGCCCATCCCGACGAGCATCGGCAGGCGGTAGCCCCAGCGCGGCAGCATGAAACTGGTTGTCGTGGACACCGCAATCATCGTTAGCGAGCGCGGCGTCAGGATTGCGCCGCTCTCCAGTGGCCCCATGCCGTACTGCACGGTGGCGTAGTACGGGATGAACGAAAAGAACCCCATGAAGACCGCGCCCGTCAAGAGGCCGAAGATGTTGACCACCAGGAACGGCTGCCGCACCACGAGCGCAAGATCCATGATCGGTTCTGGCGCGCGGCGCTCCTGGAACACGAATAGCACCATCACCAGGACGCTGCCGACCAGCAGCAGCCAGAAGTACGGCGACACGATGAACCCTGGATCGTTGCCGAGCAGCGTCAACGACACGAGCAGCGCCACAATCGAGACGGCAAAGAGGAAGGTGCCCAGTATGTCGATGGAGCGCGAGGCCGTGAGCCGGGTCGGCTGCGGCCCGAGCGCCTGCCGCATCAGCAGCCCGACCACGAATATGCCGAGCGGCACGTTAATCAAGAACGTCAGCCGCCAGCCGAACTCCTGGATGATGAAGCCGCCGAGGTTCGGCCCGAGGATGCCGCCCATCGGGAAGATGGAGGCGAACAGGCCGATCATCCGGCTGCGGGTCTTCGGGAACTTGAGCGCCACCAGCCCGGTTGCGGCCGGGAACAGCCCGCCGCCGCCGATGGCCTGAAGCACCCGCGCGGCGATCAGGAAGTAGATATTCGGCGAGATCGAGCACAGCACCGAGCCGAGCGTGAACAGGAACACGCAAAGCACGAATATCCGCATCTGCCCGAACTGCTCGGCCAATTTGCCGGACATTGGCAGCATGACCGTCTGGGCCAGCCCGAACGCCGTAATTGTCCAGGCGACCGATACGAGGCTGGCGTCAAGGTCGTGTACCAGCGTTGGCAGCGCCACGGCGACGATGGTGCTATCGATGGCAACCATCAGCACAGTCAGCGCGGTCAGCCCAAAGAACGCCCACGGCTTTTCAAGGATGCGTTCCACGGACGCCACGCGCAGAAAGGCCATGAGGTTGTGGGTGCTCCCGCTCGCCGAGTCTCGTGCGCGCACCCCGTGCCGCGCCGCTTACGATGCCACACTTGGGCCTCGGCGCGCGGCGTGCCCACGTGCGGCAGTCGCGCCATGGAAACGCGCGTGATACCTGTCTCAGACGACATGTCACGCGCGTCACAGCACCACGGCTAGGGAGCGGTTGCTCCGGTGTGGCTGCGGACACGCCGTGCTGGCGCTCCGCGTAGGAGCCCCTCGACGCTTAGATCCTCGTCAATGTCAGGCCAGTGAATTCCGAAGCCACCACCTGCAAGCCGCCAATTCGCCCGTTGCGCCGGTGCCGCAGTCAGGAGACGCGGGAACCAGACCAATGGGACGCTCACCGCACGGCCATCAGCCAACGAGACAGTGATCGTGTCTTCGTCGCAGATCACGCCCACAACTCGCTCGCCAGCCCTAAGCTCCGAAGTACTCATGCCATCCTTCGATGAGGAATGCCTCGTGATCTTCAATCAGGCGATGTATGCGGAGTAGCTCACGCGCATTGAAACCGAGATTGCGGGCCAGCGCGACCGGTCCGAGCCAGAACTTCGCAGACCACTCGTCTCGGTCAATGTGGACATGCGGCGGCTCATTCGGCTCATGACTGTAGAAGTATACGCGGTATGGCCCAGACCGCAGGAGCGTAGGCACGGTACGGCGCACCTCTGCACAGACGGACGGGAATATACACACAGTCAAGGGCATGCGCACCTGCTACTAGGTATGTGGGACTGTGATGGGCTGGAGCCGCACGTCAGGGTCGGCTCGCGGCCGGATCACCGAGTCCGTGGACGGGGTGTCCCTTCCGTGTATCCTTCACCCGTTTGAAGCTGAGGATGCCCCGGCGTTCGGTAGAAGCGCTGCGGGTGGAGGATGACGAACGGTGCGCTGTCTGATTACGGGCGGAGCTGGCTTTCTCGGATCGCACCTGACCGACCGCCTGCTCGACGCCGGCCACGAGGTCGTCATCTTCGACAACCTCATCACCGGCCGCGAGGACAACCTCGCGCACCGCTTCGGGCACCCGGGCTTCCGCTTCGTGAAGCAGGATGTCACCGAGTTCCTGTATCTGCCGGGCAAGCTTGACGCCGTGGTCCATTTTGCGTCGCCGGCCAGCCCCATCGACTACCTCCGCATGCCGATCCCGACCCTCAAGGTCGGCAGCCTCGGCACGCACAAGGCGCTCGGGTTGTGCAAGGCGAAGGGCGCGCGATTCCTGCTGGCCTCCACCTCCGAGGTCTACGGCGACCCGCAGGTACACCCCCAGCCCGAAACGTACTGGGGCCACGTCAACCCGGTCGGGCCGCGCGGCGTCTACGATGAGGCCAAGCGCTTCGCCGAGGCGATCACGATGGCCTACCACCGGTACCACGGCCTGGACACTCGCATCGTCCGCATCTTCAACACGTACGGCCCACGGATGCGCCCAGACGACGGCCGCGTCGTCTCCAACTTCATCGTGCAGGCGCTGACCGAACAGCCGCTGACTATCTATGGCCAGGGCGAGCAGACCCGCTCGTTCACCTACGTGGACGACCTGATTGACGGCATCTGGCGGCTGCTGATGCACGACGACACCGGCCCGTCGCAGGCCGCCGACGCGTCGGGCCTGAATCCGGACGTGGCCGACATCCACATCCCCGTCAACATCGGCAACCCGGTCGAGTTCACCGTGGGCCAACTGGCCGAACTGGTCGTCGAGTTTGCCGGCAGCAGCAGCAAGATCGAGCAGCGCCCGCTGCCG
>JBBQBU010000220.1:0-9145 GCA_038318015.1 Chloroflexota bacterium
CCAGGATCAGCGCGCGGGCGGCGGCCTGCTGCCCGGTGGCGTCCCCCACCGTCTTGATGTCGCTGAGGATGTCGCCCAACGTGTGCGGCTCCAGCGCGTAGACGGCCGGGCGCGGCTGGAGGCGACCGATGAGCTTCCGCACGAGCGGCCGTGGCACCTCGCCGCCCGCGTGCGTTGCCGACGTGAAGATCAGTGTTGGGCAGGCCGCCGCCAACGCATCCAGTGAGGCGCAGTCACGCACCGACCAGGTGAGCGCCGGCCGCCCCTCCGGACGCGGTGCCCGCACGACCTGATCCCCGAGGCCGAGCGCCTTGAGGATCTCGGTCGCTTCGGGGAGCAGGCTCAGGATGCGCGCCGCTCTCACCCCTCACCCCCCGCCCACCTCTCCCGCAAGCGGGAGAGGTGGAGTCGCAGGGGCAAGTCTAAGCGGACCCGGCTGACTCCTAACTGCTCGTTTACCAGCCCCGCTCTTTCCACATGGCAAGGCTCGGCTTCTCGGTGCCGATCATCGTGGCGTTCCCGTGGCCGGGGTACACCACCGTCTCCTCGGGCAGCGACAGCAGCCGGTACTCGACGCTCCGGATGATGGTGTAGAAGTGGCCGGTGTCGTTCTTGGTGTTGCCGACGCCGCCCGGGAAGAGCGTGTCGCCACTGAACAGCAGATTGCCAACCGTTAAGCAGGTGCTGCCCGGCGTGTGGCCCGGCGTATGGATCGCCCGGATAGTGCTCTTACCGAACGGCAGTTCCTGGCCGTCCCGCAGCGTCTGCTCCGGCGGCGACTTGAGCATCCCCTGGTCCAGGTCGCCGATAGCCGCCGGCACCTTCAACAGCGCCTTCAGCGCGTCCAACTGGTCGTGGTGATCCCAGTGGCCGTGCGTGATCAGAATTGCCGTGACCTTCGTGTCGCCCACGGCTTCTACGATCTTCTCCGGCTCCCAGCCGGCATCAATGACGTACCCCTCGTGCGTCTCGGGGTCACGCACGATGTAGACGACGTTCTCAAAGGTGCCGACCTGCACGGACTTGAACTCGAAGTCCGCGCCGGCCGCCGTCATGCGCTGCCAGTCTGCCATGCTACCTCCTGGGTGGTGGGTTCAAGGTTCCGGGTTATAGGGGGACGAGCAGGTGCCGCCGTGTTCCCTATAACCTACCACCCATCACCTTTGACCCGCCGCTAGGCGTAGAGGCTCAAGCGCTCCTCGCGCAGTGCATTGTTCGTCACCTTCTTGATCTCGGCCAGGGACTTCTCGTCCCATTCGGCCACGAACGTAATCGCCATTCCCTCGCGGCCCATGCGCGCCGTCCGTCCGATGCGGTGGACGTACGATTCGCTCTCCTCGGGGATATCGTAGTTGATGACGTGGCTGACTTCGGGGATGTCCAGCCCGCGCGCAGCCAGGTTCGTCGCCACGAGCAACGTCACTTTGCCGCTGCGGAAGTCGGCGATGACGCGCTCACGCTGGCCCTGCCCCATGCTACCGTGGATCGCCTCGACCTGCAACCCGTCCCGCTGGAGGATGCGCATCAGCCGGTCAACGGCAATCTGCGTGCGGCAAAAGATCATCGCCCGCTCTGGGGCGCGCTCGCGCAGGACCGCCCGGAGCGCCGCCGGCTTGTCGCGCTCCGCCACCTCGTAGAAGATCTGCTCAATGGACGAAACGGTGCGCTCTTCCGGCTTCACCTGGACGGTGACCGCGTCGCGCATGTGCCGCTTCGAGATGATCCGGACCACCGTCGGCACCGTGGCCGAGAACATCGCCGTCTGGCGCGTTCGGGGCGTCCGGCTCAGGATGCGCTCAACGTCCGGCATGAAGCCCATGTCGAGCATCCGGTCGGCCTCGTCCAGCACCAGATAGTGCACGCTGGAGAAGGAGACGGTGCCGCGCTTCAAATGGTCCAGGATGCGGCCGGGGGTGCCGACCACGACCTGTGCACCGTGCTCCAGGTCGCGCAACTGGCCGTTCATCGCCGCGCCGCCGTAGATCGCGGCGATCTTGACGCCGCGCCGCTTGCCGATCTTGCCAAGCTCCTGCGAGATCTGGCTGGCAAGCTCGCGCGTCGGTGCCAGCACAAGCGCCTGCACCGCCCGCACGGATGGGTCGATGCGCTCCACCAGCGGGATGCCGAATGCGGCCGTCTTGCCAGTGCCCGTCTGCGCCTGCCCAACGACATCCCTGCCTTCGAGCAGGAGCGGAATCGTCTTCTCCTGAATCTCGGTCGGCGTCTCGTACTTCATGTCGGCCAGGGCACGCGCCGTCGGCACGCTCAGCAGCAGCCCACCGAACGCCAGCACCTTTTCCGTGCTGGCGGCCGTTGCAATCTCCACCGGGGCTTCGACGGCCTGGACAGGGCGCAGCCGGCGCGGCCGGGCAGTCGGTGCCAGCGTCTTCTCGGCCACCACCTGCCGCACGACGCGCCCGCCGCGCCGCTCGACGCGGACCCGCGTGACCGTCGGCACCCAGTCTGGGCCAAGCTCATCGACCGGGGCGCGCGATGCTGCCGCAGCTAACTCGGCCATAGCCGCCGCGTTCGCCCGCTCACGAGCTTCGGCCTGCGCGATGGCTTCAGCCGCGGCTTGCGCGGCAACGAATGCAGCGGCGGCTAATGCGGCAGACTCGGCCTCAGCACGTGCCTGCGCGGCGGCTCGCGCCTCATCGGCAGCGACGCGCGCAGCCAGCGCCGCAGCCGCAGTCTCGCGGGTTCGGGCACGGGTCCGCTTCGGCGGGGTGGCAGCAGTTTCGGCCGCTGGGCCAGCCGCAGGAGCCGGAGCAGCCTCAACGGCCGGGGCTGCTGCCACCGGCGCGGCGGGCACTGCTTCCGCCGATGGTGCAGCGGCTACGGCGTCGGGCGCAACGGACCGCGCCCGGCTGCGCTTCGGCTTCGGCTTCGGCGCGGCGACAGGCGCAGTCTCGGCGCTCGTTGGGAGGGCAGCAGCCTCAGCGGCTGCCGCAACGGGCGACGCAGCAACGGCCTGATCGGCTGATGCAGGCGCGGCGGCTGTACGCGGGCGACGCTTCGGGGCCGACACTGGTGAAGCAGCGGCCTCGGCGGGCACGACGGACGCAGCCGTCGTTGCCGCAACGTCTGGTGCAGCGGCGGCGACACCCTTGCGCGCACGGCGCTTCGGCGTCGCGGCGCTCGGAGAGCTGGTAGTGGTGGCAATCGGCGGATCAACTGGATGCTCCGTGCTCGCGACCGCCGCATCCGTGGTTGGGGCTTCCGTCACGGCTGCTGCGGGCACGCTCGCCGCCCCGACCTTGCTGGTCTGGCGACGCTTCGGCGCAACGGTCGGCTCGGGAGCCTCCAGGGTTGATGCTGCTGTCATGGCAACTGTTCCCGTGGCGGACGCGGCGGCCGCCTGGGGGCTGGCGGGCTTGAGCGCGCGCCGCACGGCCTTCGTGGGGGGCGTCGTGGGCGCCGAATCTGTGTCGGCGGTCAGCTGAATCTCGGCGGCGGATGTGCGCCGCGCGGTGCGGCGGGTCGGTGCGGTTTCTACATCCCCAGGGGTGGCTACAACCTGCATGGTGGGGAGACTGCCTCCGGCGCACAAGAAAAAAGGGCGACGAAGCCATACTGCTTCGTGCCCCTTCGTGGTGCGCTCTTGCTTTGCGTGCTTAATGTCATACGTTTCAAGGTCACGTCCAGTATACCGCGACCCGCACGATTTGTGCGCGATCTGGCCGCCGTCTTCGCACAGACCGTTCCCATCTGGCGTGAGAAACGTAAGAATCGACAGACGACGGGACGGCGTCCGCGCTACGCTGCATGAAGATGCTGCACCAATCACGCACCCGGCCCGGTGCCGCGCACCCCGCCGAGAGGAGCCAGGGCGATGAACCAGACGCTCAAGGATCGGCACAATGTCGGCCAAACACCCCGCAACGCCTTCTCCATCGGCATCGTCGCCGCCCTGCTGATGACGGCCACCATGGTCGTGCTCCGATTGACCACCGGTACGCCCACACTCCCGGAAATCCTCGGCGAAGCGATCATCTGGCTCATGCCGGCGGCGGTCTTCTCAACGATCCTCGACACGATGCAGAAAGCCGCGAAGCCCGTGCTGTACGTCGGCATCTTCGTCGGTATGCTGGTGGTCGGTGGCCTGCTCGGGCGCGGCTTCGCGTTCGGTGCGCTGAGCTGGAGCCGCGCACTCCAGTTGGCAGCCGTGCTGTGGGCCGTGTTCGGGCTGGTGTTGTTTCCGCTGATGGGCGCTGGCATCTTCGGCAGCACCGGCCTGCGGACCGGGCCGCTCGCCCTGGCGATCCAGCACGCACTGGTGTTCGGCAGTTTTGCAGTGGCGCTGCTGCTGCTGTTGCGCGCCACCGAGCCGGCCCAAGCCGCGCCAGTCCTCAGGCAGCGGCGGCGCACAGCCGTCGCGTCGCTGGCAGGCGGGCTGGCGCTGGTGGCAGTCGGCGGCACCCTCTGGCGCATGCTGCTGGGGAGTACCCCGCCCGTGAGCACCGCCAACACTGCGCCACTCGCGCCGGCAGCCCCGGCGGCTGAGGGCGGCGCAACGGCCGCCAGCGGCGCGCCCGGCTCGACGGCACCCGAAGGCGCAGCCGCAGCAGGCAATGCAGCGGTCGCCCGGGCACCGGGCGGCGGGGCCGGCCCGGTGCGCGGCGTTCCTCTGCTCAACGCGCCGTCCGTGCCGATGACCGTCCTGGCGAACCAGCCGTCCCCCGCGCCGTTCGACGTGCCGAAGCTCAGCCCGGAAGTGTTGACGCCGAAGAACTTCTACACCGTCTCCAAGAACCTGATCGACCCGGTGGTGGACGGCAACGCTTGGTCGCTAAGGGTAAACGGGCTGGTCGAGAACCCTGCCACCTATGTCTACGCCGACATCACGGCGCTGCCCACCTTCAGCGACTATTACTCGCTCCAATGCATTAGCAACACTGTCGGCGGCGAGTTGTTCGGGAATGCCCATTGGAAGGGCGTCCGGATGGTGGAGTTGCTGAGTCGGGCAGGCTTGAAGGCCGGCATTCGGAAGGTCGTCTTCCACGCAGAGGACGGCTACACCGACAGCATCCCGCTGGATGTAGCGCTGCGCCCGGATACGTTGCTGGCCTACGAGATGAACGGCGAGCAACTGCCCAAAGAACATGGCTTCCCGGCCCGCTTGCTGATCCCCGGCATCTATGGCATGAAAAACGTGAAGTGGATCACCCGCATTGAGCTGGTGGACTACGACTTCAAGGGGTATTGGATGCAACGCGGCTGGGGGGATGCCGCGATCTACCGGACCTCGACGCGCATCGACGTGCCAGCCAACCGCGCGCAGTTGCCGGCTGGCGAGGTCGTCCTGGGGGGGATCACGTTCGCGGGCTTCCGGGGCATCCAGAAGGTTGACGTGAGCCTGGACGACGGCAAGACCTGGGAAGACGGCACGCTGAAGCCGGCCCTGAGTTTGAACGCCTGGAACCTCTGGGTCTTCCGGAAGACGCTACCGAGGGGCACCTACAATGTGAAGGCCCGCGCAGTGGACGGCAACGGCGATGTGCAGACCCAGACGGAGAACGACCCGCTACCGGACGGCGCGACCGGCTACCACTCGTTGGTGCTGCGCGTCGGGTAGCGGAACGCCATAGGGGCGTACCGCTGGCACGCCCGAGATCGTGGCTTTCGGCCTTCGCGTAGCCGCACGTGTCAGTCGTTGTCGTTGCCGTGCCCCTGGTCGTCGTTGTCCAGGCCGCCGCGCCCGCTCACGCCGAACCCGCCGTACGCCACTTCCACACTGTTGACGTAGAGCCGCACGTCGTAGGCCGCGCCGGGCAAATCGCCATTGCCGTTGCGCTTCTCAATCGCGAAGGCGTAGCGGCCATTGCCGGCGTCGCAGCAATCAAGCCGACCGTACTTGTAGTCTTCGCCGTTCGCCCGCACCAGATACGACACCGTTGCGTTGCGGTCGTGGTCGCGGAACTCGAACGAGGCCCACACGCGGTCAGTGCTGCCGCCAAACTCGGTACGCGGGTCAATCGCGCGAGCATTCGCGTCGACACTCGTCGAGAACTGTAGGCCGCTTGATGATGTTTCGGCTGGGGCCGCCAGTGTCGCCGCCGAGGCTGTCAGCGGCCGAAAGCCCATGTCAGCCGCTGTGCCATTCCAGGGCATTCCGAGCACCACAACGCTCGCCAATACCGCCACAACCACACTGATTCGTACAAACATGCTGTCCTCCACCGGGCGGCAACACCGCGTCCCATCGCCGTCAGCGGTCGGGGAAACGACCTGTGCCGCATCACGTCGTCCTGACCTCTACGCTACGCCGGTGGCGCGGCAGGAACTATCGCGTGGGGAACACTCGAAGTGACAAATCGGCGCATAGTGGCACCCAACGCCGCGACCGGCAGCAGACCCAGGAACACCACCGGCACCAGTTTGCTATCGAAGGTCAGCCGCGGGAGCTGTCGGCGGTGCACCGCATCCTTGATGACGAGGTAGGACCGGCCGCCGAACGTCGTCAGCACACTGAGCAGCAACAGCACGAACGGCGCGTCCTGAGACAGCACCGTGCTGCGAAAGCCGCCCGTCAGGTCAAAGTCGGCGTGGTTGAACGCCTTCACGGAGTGGAACACGCCCACCAGCGCCCCGATGCCCTCGACCATGATGGTGGAGACCAACGGGCACTGGGCCGGCGGGAGCATGAGCACGGTGGTCGCCCCGTTCGTGTGACTCGATACTGTAGACAGCGACGACATGATACGCGGCGGATGATGTGGCGGCGGCGATCCGTTGCTATACTGGCGGTGTGGTGACCGCGAGCGCGGCACCAGCCCCATTCTGTGGTGTCTCCTTCGGAATGGAGGTACGACACGAACGCCGACGATGGCGCGCCGGACCGGCCGTCAGCATCTACCGCCCGTGGCTGTTCCGAACCAACGAGCGACCAAGAGCATAGTACTGATCGTGTTGACCCCAAGAAATCGGGGGCTGACGGCAGCAGCATTCCGACGGTCCATATCCGGGAGGTTCGCCAGGGGCACATGCCCGGGGGGCGGTATGTCCGTATCCACCGGCCGTTCCACGATACATTCCGTGAAAGCTCCGGCGACACGCTGGTGGCCCGTGAGCAGGTCTTTGCCCCGCGCAGCAAGTTTGGGCGGGTCTGGAACGTTGGCCGCCGCTTCCTGATCGGCAAACCGCTGGCCTCGTCTGAACTGGCCCATGAGCGCCTGCCGAAAACAAAAGCCCTGGCCGTTTTCGCGTCGGACGCCCTGTCGTCGTCGTCGTACGCCACGGAAGAGGTTCTTCGCATCCTGATCCTGGGCGGCAGCCTGGGACTAATGTTCACGCTGCCGGTGGCTGGGGCCATCGGCCTGTTGCTGGCGATTGTGGTCATCTCGTACCGCCAGACGATCAAGGCGTACCCGCACGGCGGCGGCTCCTACATCGTCAGCAAGGACAATCTGGGCAACATCCCCGCGCTGGTAGCGGCGTCGGCGCTGCTCACCAGCTACATCCTGACGGTGGCCGTCAGCATCTCGGCAGGTGTCTTCGCGCTGACCTCGGCTGTCCCAGAACTCCACGACTACAAGGCGGTCATTGCGGCCGGCCTGATCGCCTTGATGACGCTGATCAACCTACGCGGCGTCAGCGAGTCGGGCACCATCTTTGCCGCGCCGACCTACTTGTTCATCGTGGCGGCGCTCGGGATGATCGGGTACGGCCTGTTCCAGATCGCGGCCGGCACGTTGACGGCGGACATGGTGCGCTACGACCAGGAGCTTCAATCCTGGGAGAGCCGCCACGCCTTCGAGGGGTTGGGGCTGCTGCTGGTGCTGCGGGCGTTCGCGCAGGGGTGCGCCGCGCTCACGGGGACCGAGGCCATCTCGGACGGCGTGCCGGCCTTCAAGCCGCCGGAGTGGAAGAACGCGCGCACGACGCTGCTCTGGATGGGCATCATCCTCGCTGTGCTGTTCCTGGGCATCTCGTATCTCTCGACGACCCTGGCAATCTTGCCGGACCTGGACGAGGCCGAGTCGGTCGTGTCGATGATCGCAAAGGCGGTCTTCGGCGTCGGGCCGCTCTACTATCTGCTCCAGGGCGCGACCATGCTGATTTTGGTGCTGGCGGCGAACACGGCGTTTGCCGACTTTCCGCGCCTGTCCTGGTTCCTCGCACGCGACCACTACATGCCGCACCAGTTCAGTTTCCGAGGCGACCGGCTGGCGTTCTCGACGGGCATCTCGACGCTGGGGCTACTGTCGGCCGTGATCGTGTTCGCCTTCGACGCCGACACGCACGCGCTGATCCCGCTGTACGCCATCGGGGTGTTCGTGGCGTTCACCTGCTCGCAGGCCGGCATGATGAAACGCTGGTGGCAGAAGCGCGAACCGGGCTGGGTCTACGGGCTGGCCGTCAACACGGTGGGCGCGCTGACAACCGGCCTGGTGGCGATCATCCAGTCGGTGACGCAGTTCACGCACGGTGCGTGGACGGTGATCGTGCTGATCCCCTTGCAAGTCTACGTCCTCTGGCGCATCCACGCGCACTATACCCGCGTGGCCGAGCAGTTGGTGCTGGACCCAACCGATGACACGTCGCTGGAGAACCTGCCGGAGCCGATCCTCGTGGTGCCGGTGCCGGGGCTGAACCGAGCGGTTGCTCGGACGATCCGCTATGCACGGGCGCTCTCCAAGAACGTGACGGCGCTGCATGTCACCGACGACATGGACGATGCGGCGGAGTTACGGAAGCGTTGGAAAGCGTGGGGCACGGATGTGCCACTGGTGATCGTGGAATCGAGGTACCGCGCGCTGACCAGTCCGCTGCTGCATTACCTGGACGCGGTGGGCAAGCAGAACCCGACGGCCCCGATCACGGTGGTGCTGGCGGAGTACGTGCCGCGCCGCTGGTGGGAGTGGCCGCTGCACAACCAGACGGCCCTGCGCCTGAAAACGACGCTGTTCTTCCGCCCGAACACGGCGGTCGTGGACTTGCCGTACCACCTCTTGCGCTGATGCCCCGTTGCGCTAACACACCACGAAGGCTGCCCATGACCACCGTCACGTTCCGAATCAGCGGCTACGATCTGCCCGGCGCGCGCTGCGTCGGGCTCCCCGGCATCGCGAAACCGGTCTACGACAACGTCCACGTCGGAGTGCAGCACAAGCGCGAGGTCGTCAGCCTCGTGCGGGGCGACGCG
>JBBQBU010000221.1:0-9140 GCA_038318015.1 Chloroflexota bacterium
AAGGTCAGGCGCGAGTGGTTCCCGCCGTCCTCCGATATCTCGATGTTGTGGCCCATCGTGTTGGCGGCGCGCGGGTTGGCCTTTTCGTTGGTCGGGCGGCCGTCCGCACCGCGCTGCGAGTTATTCGTCATCACCGCGTAGACCTTACCGGTGACGGGGTTGACCTCGACGTCTTCCGGCCGGTCCATCTTCGTCGCGCTAAGCGCGTCACCGGCCTGCCGTGCCCGGATCAGCACGTCGGCCTGATTCCGCCAGCCGTTCGCTGCCGTCAGCGGCCCCTGCCCAAAGACCAGCGGCAGCCATGCGCCGGTGCCGTCGTCGTTCAGCTTCGCTACGTACAGGGTGCCCTGGTCGAGCAGGTTTCGGTTCGCCGCGCGGTCCTTCATGTTGACCAGGCCGTCGCTGACGTACTTGTAGATGTAGTCGAAGCGCTCGTCATCGCCGGTGTAGACCACCAACTTGCCGCTCGCCGCCACGACCGTCGTCGCGGCCTCGTGCTTAAGCCGACCCAACGCCGTGCGCTTCACGGGCACAAACGTCGGGTCGTAGGGGTCCACTTCGACGACCCAGCCAAAGCGGAACGGCTCGTTCGGCTCCTTCGCGATGTCGAAGCGGTCGTAGAACTTTTCCCACAGGCGTTCGCTGGCCGCGACCGGCAGGCCGTACCTGGCGTGAACCTTCCTGCGCGGGTCTTCGGCCGGCAGCATGTCGGCGTTGGCGAAGTACTGGTTGAAGTTCTCTTCGGCCGTCAGGATGGTGCCCCAGGGCGTCCAGCCGCCGCCGCAGTTGTTGAGCATGCCGGACACGGCCTTGCCGGTCGGGTCGGCACCCGTCTTCAGCCAGTCGTCGCCAGCCGCCGGCCCGGAGACGGTGACCGGCGTCGTGGCGGTGATGCGCCGGTTGTAGGTCGAGGTCGGGTCATACTCCCAGTTTGTCGCGCCGGAGCGGCGGACCATCACCAGGCTGGCACCGTGCGCCGCCAACTCAATATCGACCTGCTCCTGGGTCGGATTCTTGGGGTCGTACCCGGCGAACATCATCAGGCCGTCGGTGTACTCGTGGTTGTTCCAGAGTAGCCCTTCGGCGGTGTTGCCCGAGCCATAGGGCAGGCCCGTGAACAGTACAAAGTCGCTGTTGAAGCCGAACTGGCCGCCCTGCGCGGCGGCACTCTGCGCGTTCATGTCGAACGCCGGAGCACCCGGCACAATCGGGTCGCCCCAACTCACGAGCACTTGCGAGGTGTACCCCTCAGCTACTTTCAACGTGTCTGACGTGTCGGGCTTGATCGCCGTGAAGTTGAGCGTCATCGCCTGCTGGGCGGGGGCTGTTGCGGGGGCGGCGGCAGCGCTGGCCTCAGCCGTGCGGACCGTGCCCGCTACTGCCGCCGGTCCGAGCGCCATGGCCGCCGAGATAACGACGCCCGCCTTCAGCAGGCCGCGCCGGCTGAGGCGTCGCGTGAGAACCTCGCCAAAGGTGTCGCCGGCGCCCTTCGCCGTGCGCGAGACGAGCGACCCGCAGGCGAAGCGGCACTGATTACAGGAGGCGGTGGCAAACGTGTCGGCATCGTGCTGGTGGAGAACGGAGAGCTCCTGCTTGGGCATAGATTGGTCTCCCGGTGCGGTCGGTTCCGCACGGGTGATACGAGACGTGTGCCCTTGCGGGCGAGTCCGAATGTAATCGCGACGTTAACGCGGCGTAAACCGTTCAATTGCCGGGGTGAATTGCTCTGGATTTGCGTTCCTGCGGCGTACGCCTCAGCGACAGCATGCACACCGGCCGGCGCATGCACAGACGCAACACCACGAGGGGCGGCTTACTGTCCGGTGGCGCATCGGTTTGCCTCCTGGTGTGGTGCACCGCGCCGGCTCGTGGTTTACAACGTTCATGCTCGCCGTGGGCCGTGTTCCTCAGCGTTGGGGCGAGCGAGTCATTTCGGCGTGCGGGGTTCCTGGGAGGTTGTTCGATGCGTGAGTGGAGCCGACCAGCGGCTGGCCGACTGAAAATTGCCCTGATCGCGGCCCTGTGCGTGGCCGCGGGCCGATTCGCGTTCGGCGGTGCCGTATCCGCCGCGCCCGCAAGCCAGATGACCGAACCCGTGGCGATCCTGTTCTCAGAATACGCGATTGATCCCGCAGACGCGGTTGTTGCCGCCGGCCCGGTCGCATTGCGGCTCGTCAATAGCGGCGTACGGCGACACAATCTGATCATTCTCGTCGATGGCGTCGAACGCGCGTCGCCGGAGGTGCGCCCGGGCGACACAGTGGAATGGGCGCTTGAGCCGCTCGCGTCGGGGCGGTACCTGTACTGGTGCGGCGAGTACCGCCATCTGGAGAAGGGCATGGTCGGCGCGCTCGTCGTCGAGTAGCACCTGACAGGACCACTGGTTCCAGCCTGGTGTCCGTGCCGCCTAGCGGTGGCGCGGCAGCCAGGGCGCGGTGTCGCCGGTGAGGCAGAGCAGCCAGATCCGGCTGGCCGCGCAATCGGCGATGATCCAGGTGCGATCCCAGACCTCGCAGCCGAACCACGCCGACCAGGCAGTGCGCGAGTGCAGCACTACCACGTCGTTGAAGCGGTCGCCGGTCAGCGTACTGACCCAGGCATGCGCGACGCGGTGCGCCGTACCGGCATCTAGCCGTGCCTCACAGTTCGGCCCACCGGCCGCCAGCGCCTCCGCGACAGTCGCGCTCAGCAACAGCGGGCTTTGCAACGCAAAGCCGAACATGTGGTCAGGATCGACACGGCGAGCAAGGGCCGGCGCGGCGTGCCTGAGCGCATCGGCCAGCAGCAGTGGCGACAGGTCGAAGCGCGAGCCTTCGAGGGTGTGACGCAGGAGACAGTCAGGCAGCCGACCGCCTGCCAGCTCGAACGCGGCCAGCGCGACGGACTCCGCGCCAAACGCCGCGTGCAACATCGACATCAGGGCGTCCGTCTGCGGGTCAGCCGTCGCCACTGGCGTCAGGTGCACCGCGCTCACGGTGCGACCGCCGGGCGATTGCGGGTGCGCGGTTCCGCGGGCACCTGTGCGCCTGTCCTGGCCCAAACCGGCCCGCTCGCCGGGGTGGGCCAGCCATGCGGAACACGCGTCGCAGCCGCCCCTCGAACAGGCGGCAAGCTACAGCCCAAGTTCGGCGGCCAGTTTGTGAACGACGCTCAGCACCACGTCGTTCTGCTCCGGCCGCCCCACCGATATCCGGATGGAGTTTCGCAGGCGCGGCGTGTTGTAGTGGCGCACCAGAATGCCTTCGTCGGCCAACCGGTCGCGGAAGGTCGCGCCGTCCATGCTGACGACTTCGGACAGGATGAAGTTCGAGCGCGTGGGATACGGCTTGAGCATGCCCGTCTTCGGGAACTCGATCAGCAGCCGGTCGCGCTCGGCGATGATCTTGCGGACCGTGCCCATCAGGTGTGCCCTGTCGTCCAGGGCTGCCTGCATCGCCGTCAGCGCCGCCACGTTCACGTTGAACGGCGGCTTGAGCTTCCACAGGTGCTTCGAGACCTCGGTCGGGAAGACGCCGTACCCGATGCGGAGGCCGGCCAGCCCCGCCCACTTGCTGAACGTCCGCAGCACCACGAGGTTTGGGTAGTTCGCGACTTCACCGACCATCGTCTCGAAGCCCTGGCCGTCGGCGTCCGCGAACTCAAAATAGGCTTCGTCCAGGACCACGAGGTAGCCGGTCTCAAGGATGCGGCGCACGTCGGCCGTCGGCATCACGGTGCCAGTGGGGTTGTTCGGGGAGGTGAGCAGGATGATCTTGGTGCACGGACTGAGTGCCGCGATGGCAGCGTCAACGTCGATGCTGAAATCGTCGTTGCGCGGCACCGACACGACCTTCGCATCCTGCAACTGGGCGTTGAACGCGTACATGGCAAATGACGGCGGAAAATCCACCAATTCATCGCCGGGGTCCAGGTACGCCCGCATCAGCAGGTCGATCAGCTCATCTGCGCCGTTGCCGAGGATCAGCGAATCGGCGGACACACCGGCATATTCGGCCAGGGCGGCGCGGGCCGTTCGCTGGGCGGCGTCGGGGTAGACGCTGTAGCCGGTATAGCTGCTGAGGACTTCCTGAACCAGCGGTGACGTGCCGAAGGGGTTTTCGTTCGCATCCAGCTTGATGATGCTCTCGACCGGCCGGCCGAGTCGCTTCGCCAGATATTCCGGGTCGTCTGGCCCGTGGTAGGCGGCGATGTTAGCGATGCACTCGCGCACCAGCGAGCGGCGAACGTCAGGCTGAATGGTCATCGAGTTCCCTCAAGCGGACGTTGATCGCCTCGGCGTGGGCGAACAGCCCCTCCGCGTGAGCGATGGCGATGGCGGCCGGGCCGAGACGCCGAACATCGTTCGGCCCGAACGAGAAGACGGAGGTAATTTTCAGGAAGTCGTCCAGGTTGAGCGGCGAACTGAAGCGGGCGGTGCCGCCGGTCGGCATGATGTGGCTCGGGCCGGCTGCGTAGTCGCCGATGGCCTCGGCCGACCAATCGCCGATGAAGATGCCACCGGCGCTCTCGATCTGCCCCAGGCGGCTCCAGGCGTCGCGCACACAGAGCGTCAGGTGCTCGGGCGCGTACTCGTTGGCGAGCGCGATGGCCGTGTCGATGTCGGGCACGCGGACGACGCCGCCGCGTCCGGCCAGCGACTCGCGGATGATCGACGCGCGCGGAGCTTCCTCGATCATCCGCTCGGCCTCGCCAAGCGTCCGGTCGATGATCTTCTGCGACGTGCAGAACAGGATCGGCTGGGCCAGTGGGTCGTGCTCAGCCTGGGCGATCAAGTCGGCGGCCAGGAACGTGGGGTTGGCGCTGTCGTCGGCCACCAGGAGGCACTCAGTCGGCCCGGCCAGTCCGTCGATGGCGACCGCGCCGTACACCTGCTGCTTCGCCAGGGCCACGAAGATGTTGCCAGGCCCGAGGATCTTGTCAACCTTGCCGACTGATGCTGTGCCGTATGCCAGGGCCGCAATCGCCTGCGCGCCGCCCATCCGGTACACCGTGTCCACGCCGGCGATCTTGGTAGCGGCCAGCAGCACCGGCGCGATCCGGCCGTCTGGACCGGCCGGTGACGCCAAGACTACCTCGCGGACGCCGGCCACCCGGGCCGGCACGACGGCCATCAGCACCGACGACGGGTACGGCGCGCGGCCACCAGGCGCGTAGATGCCAACGCGCTTCAGCGGTCGGATGATCTGCCCGAGTGCGCCATCGCCCTCGTGGGCCAGCCAGCTATTGCGACGGGCGCGCTCGTGGAAGCGCCGGATCTGGTCGGCGGCCACGGTCAGGCCGTCGATGACATCCGCAGGCACCTGGGCAACCGCCGCCTCGATCTCGGCGGGGGTGACGACGAGTTGCTCGATGCGGCGGCCGTCGATGGCTTCGGTGTAGCGGATGATGGCGGCGTCACCCTCGGCTCGCACGTCCGCTATGATGCGCGCCACGACCTCGGCCGCTGACAGATCCTTCCCGAACATCTGACGTATCTTGGCGACGACCGGCGCGGGCAGGTCCGCTTCCCCGAGCGTACGCCGCCCGAGTAACTCGCGGCGGGCCTCGTCAACGTCGTCGTACCGTGCGATCAGCGGGCCGATCATCCGCGCTCCTTCGATGTCGTCACCAATTCGCCGCCAGTCGCCACTCGCGGGGGACGGGAATAGCAATCAGCGGTCAATCGTCGTTGCTCGTGTCGTGCAGTTGCCGCACCAGCGCCTCGAAGCTCCAGCACCGGCTCTGGAAGGCGTAGCGCAGCTGCACCACCGACACGTCGCCTGCGCCGGCCTTGCGCAGCGCGTCAATCGCCGGCAGCAACAGCTTGCTCTGCACCACCACGGTCGCCGCGTACCAGCCTTCGTCCCCACCGCCCTTGTGGTAGACCTTCGAGATGGTAGGGCCACGCAGGCCGGCAAGTTCGGCATGACTCGACGTGACCCGACGTGCCACGGCCTCCGGCGAATCGCCCTGGATGTTGCCGGTCAGGCTGTAATAGTCCCGCGAGCGCATCTGTGCCTCGATCAGTTCCAGTACCTGCCGGGCGATCTCGCGCTTCTCCAGGTTGTCGCGCAGTGCCGCGCGGTTGCCGATCAGGCAGGCTTGCGACTCGACGATGGTGCCACCCGCCACTCGCTTCAGTCGGTTCTCGCGCAGGGTCACGCCGCTGCTCACCAGATCCACGATCACGTCGGCCGCATTCAGGGCCGGCGCGGCCTCCAGCGCCCCGCTCGACTCCTCGATGGTGAAGTAGTTGATGCCGTTGTCGAAGAGGAACTGCCGCGACAGGTTCGGGTACTTCGAGGCCACGCGGAGGTCGCGGCCCTTGCGTCGGAACTCGGCGGCGATCTCTGCCACGTCGGTGACGCTGCTGACGTCGATCCAGCCTTCCGGGACGGCCAGCACCAGCGCGCAGCCGGCGTAGCCGAGCGCCTTTTCGAGCATCACCACGCCGTCGTCTTCGCGCTGGTGCTCCCGCACGATGTCGTAGCCGGTGATGCCCAGGTCAACGCTGCCCTCGGCCACCTTCGCGAAGACGTCCGTTGCCCGCTGGAACAGGACTTCGACCCCGGCCAACGCCGGGATGGTCGCCCGGTACTGGCGCGGGTTTGGGCGATTCACCTTCATGCCGCAGGTTGCCAGGAAGTCGAGCGTCTGCTGCTCCATGCCCTTCGACGGCAGGGCGATGCGAAGGGTGTGGGTCGCGGTGCCGTTGCGTCGTATTCGTAGGTGGTCGCGCCGCGAAGGGATGGGTGCTACTGCCGTCATCGTGCGGTCCTCAGCGTCTCGATGAGCGCGCCGACATCATGCGCGCGCTCCGTTCTTGCTTGCATGTCGCGAAGCAGCGGTTGGCCGGTCAGCCGCTCGCGCTCGCCGACGATGACCACGTAGGGGATGCCCTCGCGGTCGGCGTGGCGCAGGTTGCCACGCACGCCGCGGTGGCGCACGTCAAGCTCCACGTCCAGTCCAACCCCACGCAGTTGCGCCGACAACTCGATGGCTACGGCGTCGTCGGCGTCCTCAATCGGAGCGACGACCACCTGTACCGAGCGGTCGCCGGCCAGTTCGGCCCCCTCGGCATCAAGTGCAAGCTTCAGACGCTCCAGGCCGAAACTGAAGCCGCATGCGGGGATTGACTCGTGCCCGCCGAGCGAGCGTACAAGTTCATCGTACCGCCCGCCGCCGGCGATCTGGCTGCTCATGCCTCGGACGCCTGTTGCGTGCAACTCGAAGACCAGACCGGTGTAGAAGCGCAGGCCGCGCCCAAGGCTCAGGTCAACCTCGACCTCGTCGGGCTGGACGCCGTAGCTCGGCAACAGTGATAGGGCGCGCTGGATCTCCAGCAAGGGCGCGGGATCAAGGTTGTGCTGAGCAAGCAGCGCCCCGATCCGGTCGAACGCCTCGGCGGGCGGCCCGGCGCTGCGCTGCAACTGCACGATGAACTCGACCGCGCGGGCGACGCGGTCCGTCGGATCGGGCCGGCCAGCCTTCGCCACGAGTCGGCTGACAATCTCCTCGGGGGTGCGGCTGCCGCCCTCCAGCACGAGGTTCGCGCGGGCCAGCAGGTCGGACGCCACGTTCGCAGCACCCTCCGAGCCAAACTCGGCCAGCAGCGACGGCAGCGGACTGAACCGGCCGTCGTCGCCCTCGTCAACCAGCGCATCCTCGACGTGACTCGTGTCGCCCACGCCCATCAGCGCCAGGACACGTGGCACCACTTCGTCGGGGTCGGCGCCGCGCCGCGCCAGCGCCTCCATGTTGCCGAGAATCAGGTTCTGGCCGTGCTCATCAATGCCAAGTTGCTCCAGCAGTTGGAGCACCACGCCCAGGTGCCCGAGCACCAGCCGAAAACCCTTCAGGCCGGCCTGCCGCGCAGCGCTACAGGCCGTCGCCAGCACTTCGGCGTCCGCCGCCGACCCGGATGCCCCGATGCACTCTAACCCCACCTGCGTGAACTGGCGGTACCGGCCGCGCTGGGGCTTCTCGTAGCGGAACGTCGGGCCGGCGTAGTGGACGCGCACCGGCAACGGCCGGTCCCGCAACGAGGTCACGTAGGCGCGCATGACAGAAGCGGTCAACTCCGGCCGCAGGCAGAGCTTCCGGTTCCAGTGCGTGAAGCTGTACATGCGGGCGGCGATCTCTTCGCCGGACTTCCGCAAGAACAGATCAAGGTTCTCAAGGACGGGCGTGTCGATGCCGCGGTAGCCGAAGCGCTCGAAATGATCGCGCAGCGTCGCGGTGAGAGCACGTAGTCGCGCATCCTCTGGCGGCAGGGCGTCGTTCATCCCTCGGACTCGCTGGACTTCGAGCGTCTCCATCCTGTGGGCGTCTCCTGCGGGGCGTGGCGAAGCAATCATGATGGCCTGCACGCTGGTTCTTCCGCGTGTCACGGACGTGGCCCGGATGCTCGTCGGCGCCGGCGCTGGTGCCACCGTTCAGCGTGTCCGCCCGCGCGGCGGCTCGTGGCGGGATTCTATCACGCGCACGCACCGCTACCATTGCGTGGCTCTGGCGGGCGGTGGCCCCGTCCAGAATCCGCCGCCTGGGGGATTGTCGAGAGCGAGAGCATGCCGCACAATCGAGAGTCACGGCACTTCAGTGATGCGCCAGCAAATCATGGCGAGGAGTGGACAGGATGAATCGACTACCGACCGTCGGCGAGGTTGCCCCCGACTTCACACTGCCGTCGCACCACGACGGCGAGGTGCAACTGTCAGCGCTGCGCGGTGGGAAGGTCGCGCTCCTCTTCTACCCGTTTGACTTCTCGCCCGGTTGAACACAGGAGGTGACGTCCTTTAGGGACGTATACAACCTGGTGCAGGAGTTTGGCGGCGAACTGCTGGCGATCAGCCCCGATCATGTCTGGGCGCATAAGGCGTTCTCAAAGCAGCTTGGCGGCATCCCGTATCCGCTGCTCGCCGACTGGGGCATGGCAGTGACGAAGCTGTACGGCGTTCACAATGTCGAACGGGACTGCCCCATGCGCGCGGCGTTCATAGTGGACCGCGCCGGCGTGCTCCAGTTCGTCAACGCGGCCTTCGATGCCCGCGACCCCGGCCATTACGCCCAGGTGCTCGAAGAACTGGAGCGGATGCCGTAGCTTTTCATGGGTCATGGGTCATGGGTCATGGGTCATGGGTCATGGGTCATGGGTCATGGGT
>JBBQBU010000222.1:0-9117 GCA_038318015.1 Chloroflexota bacterium
ATCGTTGACTCCTGGGTGTGCTTGACACCCCCCAGTCTGCCAGCGATGTCCATCAACTTTCCAGAACATTTCCTGAAGATCTATAGTTCAAAGCCACAGTGAGTCAAACGAGCGGGTCAGAGTTGGCCGCGCGCCACGTAGTACCCGAGTTTCAGGTACTCCTGCGCCACCCGCATGATGGCGTTGCGGTCTGTCCACCAGTTGGCAACGCCGTACTTGCTGCCGTCCGCAGGGCTGGCGAGCACGGTCAGGCCGGCCGGCTCGAAGGCCGAGCGGAACGTCAAGACGGCCCGGCGCATGTGGAACGGGTCCGTCACCAGGATGGCCGAGTGCCAGCCGCGCGCCTGCATGATTGCCCGACTGTGCAGCGCCTCCTCGTAGGTGCTGTCCGAGATCTCGGGGATCGGGATGATGGCGTCGTCGGGGATGGCGAGATGCACGAGGCCGGCCGGGCGTAGTTCCAGCCAGGTCGTCTGGACACCGTGGCTCGACAGCGGCTCGTTCGAGATGATGACGTGCGGGGCGAGGCTGCGCGCGTAGAGCGTTTCGGCGTGGCGCGCTCGGAACGGCGAATTGCCGGCCAGCACCACGATCACATCTGAGGGCATCAGATCGTCGTGGGCCACCAGCACGTCGCCGGCCGCCGTCAGCCATGCCTGTCGCGTGAGCACGGCCACGACCAGCAGGGCGACCAGGAACACAGCGATGATGCGGCGCGGACGGGACATCAGGCGGCTCCGCACGGATCTATCCAGGCCCGGCCAGTTTGGGCGTCTCGGAGGGCCAGCCGAAGGGTACGGCATTCCTGACGGGACGGAAGCAGAAGCAGCCATCGCGCGCCGATGCCTGATCTTCACCTCTCAGATCGCGTGTCGCTCTGCGACCAGCGCCAGCTTCCTTGTGCCACAGCGCGACGCTCTGACGGAGAGCGTGCAGGTCACTCAACGGCGCGGCTCACTGGGCAAATGCTACAATGTCGACTCTTACACTGTACTTTCTCAGAGGTCGTCATGACGAAGCCGGTCGGCATTCTCTACGAACATCCGGAGTGGTTCGAGCCATTGTTCGCCACGCTGGACCGGCGCGGTCTGCCGTACGAGTTGCTGCACGCCGAGTCGCACACCTACGACCCGTCTGCGACCAGCGTGCCGTACTCGCTCGTGGTGAACCGGGTCAGTGCGTCCTCGTTCTTGCGCGACCACGGCCAGGCGATCATGTACGCCCGCCACTATCTCGGCTACCTGGAGTCGCTTGGGGTACCGGTCCTCAACGGCCTGTCCGCCTTCGAGCTTGATCTATCGAAGGCGCGCCAACTGACCCTGATGACGAAACTCGGGTTGCCGCACCCGAAGAGTCGGGTGGCGAACTCGGTGGCGCAGGTCGAAGCGGCGGCCCGTCAACTGACGTATCCGCTGATCGTGAAGCCGAACCTCGGAGGCAGCGGCGCATTGATGCGGCGCTTCGACTCGCACGACGAGCTACGGGCAGCGGTCGCCGATGGCACCGTCGCGCCGATCCTCGGCGTGGACGTGACGGCCATCGTGCAGGAGTTCCACCCGCCCCGTGGCGGCGCGATCACCCGCGTGGAAGCGCTGGCTGACCAGTTCCTGTACAGCATCCGCATTCACAACGGGGCCAGCCAGAACTTCAACCTGTGCCCCGCCGACATCTGCCAGACGGATGCTGCTCCTGAACCTGCCGCGTGGCCCGTTGCCGCCGACGACCTGGACTTCTGTCCGGCCGACGCTCCGGCCCTGCGCCAACTTCGGATCGAGGCCACGTCGCCGCCGCAGTGGGTCATCGACGGCGTGCTGGCGATCTTCCGGGCGGCGCACGTGGATGTCGGCGGCGTGGAATATCTGGAAAGCGAGCGCGACGGCCAGATCTACCTGTACGACGTGAACTCGCTGTCTAACTTCGTGACTGACGCCCCGAATCTGGTCGGTTTCGACCCGTTCAAGCGGCTGGTGGACCACATCGAGCGCCGCGCCGGCCTGGCGGCGGCAGCACGGGCGTAGCCTGGGCAGATCACGTACTTGCCCGTCGCCTGCGGGCGGGCCGGTTGTGCCCGATCAGCCACATGTCACAGGCCAATCCAGGCGTTGCCTCCTGCCGGTGCTATCATCGACTGTTGCTGCCCGAGGCGGCAGCAAATGTCTGGAGGCGACATGAAGGTTGAAGGGAGCTACACGTACGACGCCCCGCGCGATCGCGTGTGGGCCGTACTGATGGATCCCGAGGCGCTAAAGGTGTGCGTGCCGGGCCTCGAAAGCCTGACCGCGACCGGTGATAACGCCTATGAGGCGAACCTCAAGGTGGGCGTGGCGATGATTCGCGGCAGCTACAAGGGCACCATCAAGTTGACGGACCTTGTCGAGCCGAGCAGCTACAAAATGAACGTCGAGGGCAAGGGGAGCAACGGTTTCGTGCGCGGCATCGCCGACATCGAACTGGTTGACCAGGGCGGCACGACGCTCGTCAACGTCAAGGGCGACGGCAACGTTGGCGGGGCGGTGGCAGGCGTTGGACAGCGGATGATGGGCGGCGTCGCCAAGATGCTGATGGGCCAGTTCTTCGACTGTCTCAAGAAACAGGTCTGAGCACCGACGGCCGGGGGCGCCGCCTGGGCGTGCCCACTGGTAACGAAAAGGGTGCCTGCTATACTCCTGCGTTGGGGCAAGCGTCAATTTGCCCCGAGGGTTGGTGGCCGCCGACAAGGAGGACTGAGTGATCGAGGGGATCCGCCGCATCCAAGACATGATGGAGCGGGAGTCATACGTTACTGATCGGGCAATTGCTACGACGACGTTTCTAGCAAGCGAGCTACGGAAGCCCGTTCTCATCGAGGGTCAGGCTGGCGTCGGCAAAACCGAGATCGCGAAGGTGCTCGCGCTCGCGCTTGACACCGAGTTGATTCGTCTCCAGTGCTACGAGGGTTTGGACGTCAATACGGCACTGTATGAGTGGAACTATCCAAAGCAGATGCTGCGGATCAAGATGGAAGAAGGGCGCGACGTTTCCCTTGACGATCAGGAAAGCCACATCTTTAGCGATGAGTTCCTGCTCAAGCGGCCCCTCCTTCGTGCCATCACCGCCAAGGACAAGGCCCCGGTCCTTCTGATCGACGAAGTGGACCGCGCCGACGAAGAGTTTGAAGCCTTCCTGCTCGAAGTGCTCTCTGACTTTCAGGTCACGATTCCCGAGTTGGGCACGATCAAGGCCCAGCACCGGCCGTACGTGGTCCTCACCTCGAACCGCACCCGTGAGTTGAGCGATGCCCTCAAGCGCCGCTGCATGTACCTGTGGATCGACTATCCGGACTTTGCGAAGGAACTCCGGATCATCACGACGAAGATCCCGAACATCAACGAGCGGCTGTCCCGGCAGATCGCGACGTTCATGCAGGCGATTCGCAAGGTGAAGCTCAACAAGACCCCTGGCGTCGCGGAGACGCTTGATTGGGCACTGAGCATGATGGCGCTGCACCAGGATCACCTGGATCCTGAGACGGTGCGCGAGACGCTCGGCTCCTTCATCAAGGATCGTGACGATGTTGCGAAGCTCCGTGGCAAGCCGCTGGACATCCTGCTCGGCAGCATGAACGGTGTAGAGGAAGAGGACCTCAACGAATGGATCCAGTCGGTGACCCAGAAGCTGGAGCGCGAGACAAGCGCTTCGCGCTAAAGAGCCGCGCGCGCCACGCGGACCTTCAGCGTCATACCATCGCCTTCGGCCGCGAACTCCGGATGCGCGAACTCCTATCGACCTCGTCTGAGATCGTCGATGCGCTGCGCGTGATGGAGCAGATCGACCTGTCAGACCGCCGTGACGTGTACCTGGGTACACGCGCGGTGTTCATGTCCAAACCGGAAGATCAGCCGATCTTCGACGAGGTTTTTAACAACTTCTGGCGGCGCATCGCCTCCGTTGACGAGGTGGACGACCCGAACTCTGACGACGAGATGACGTCGCAGGGCGAGGACGCGTCCGATCTTCAGGAGGGCGGCGAGGGCCAACAGCAGTTGCGGCTGACCAGCGCCGAGGGCGACGGTGGCGAAGGTGACGAAGAGGGCGACGAAGACGCGTTGCCGCTCTACAGCCCCGTCGAGATGCTGGCCTCAAAGGACTTCAGCCGCTTCCAGGCTGAGGAGATGACCGAGATCGCGCGGGCCGTCTTGATCATCGCCAAGCGGCTCGCTACGAAGGAAAGCCGTCGCCACCGCATTTCGCGTAAGGGCACCGTCATCGACGCACGGCGGACGATGCGGCGCAACATGAAGTACGGCGGCACGATCCTGGAGCTGGCGAAGAAGAAGAAGAAGATCAGGAAGCCACGGTTGGTGGTCATCTGCGACGTGAGCCGCTCGATGGACACCTACAGCCGCTTTCTGCTCCAGTTCATCCATGCCATGCAGAACACCATCGGCAAGGTGGAGTCGTTCGTCTTCAGTACGTCGCTGACGCGCGTCACCGACTACTTCAAGAACGACGACATCATCGACGCTCTGGACCGCATCGCGCGGGAGGTTCACGACTGGTCGGGTGGTACCCGCATCGGCCAGAGCCTCACGACGTTCAACGACGAGTATGCCGCCAAGCTGCTGAACCGCCACACCATCGTGGTGATCCTCAGCGACGGCCTGGATACTGGCGATGCCGAGATTCTGCGCAAGGCCATGGAAGATCTGCAGGGGCACGCCGGCAAGCTGGTGTGGCTCAATCCGCTGCTCGGCAGCAAGGACTACCGTCCGCTGGCGCGCGGCATGAGCACCGCCCTGGAGCATGTGGACGTGTTTGCGCCCGCCCACAATCTCGCCAGCCTCGAGGAGCTGAGCAAGCACCTTTCAGCTTGACCAGGAGCGCATCTGGAATACGCTGACGTGGGTAGGCGGTTACAATGAAGTAGACCGCCTATTTACGTTTTGACGAGTTTCGCCGATGCAGCGGGGGGTTGCCGCACGCATCGTTTCTGCGCACCTTCTGGGGAGGCTGAACCATGCTAGAGATTCTTCCTGATGTCGATCGCTGGCAGGCCAACGGCGAGCGCGTCGCACTGGCGACCGTCGTGCGGGCGTACGGCTCCGCGCCTCGCAAGGAAGGTGCAAAGATGGCCGTCTCTGAGGGCGGCGAGATGTCCGGCTCGGTGAGCGGCGGCTGCGTCGAGGCTGACGTGATTCTGCACTCACTGGACGTGCTGGAGACGAACACGCCGAGGCTTGTGCACTACGGCATCAGCGACGAGCAGGCGTTTGACGTTGGTTTGGCCTGCGGCGGCATCATCGACGTATTCATCGAGCCGCTGGAGTCGTTGAAGCCGATCATCGAGGCCGCACGATGAGCGACTTTCTGGCCGAAGCCCGCCGACGCGTTGAGGCCGAAGAGGCCGTCGTTGTGGCGACCATCGTCGAAGGCCCGGCCGGTGTGGGCAACCGCATGTTGATCTACCCGAACGGGACGACGCGCGGCACGCTCGGCAGCGCCAAGCTTGACGCACGCGCCGGTGTCGACTACCGACAGCAGTTGCTGAACGCCCAGTCCAAGACGATCGAGTACCCCGGCGAGGGTGGCGAGACGCTCGTCTTCTACGACGTGTACCCGTCGCCCGACCGGCTGCTCGTGTTCGGCGGCGTCCACGTCGCCGTGCCGCTGGTCGAGTTGGCGAAAGTGATTGGCTTCCGGGTGACGGTGGTCGATGCGCGCGGCCAGTGGGCCAATCGGGAGCGGTTCCCGAAGGCCGACGAGATCGTCGTGTCGTACGCCGACGAGTACCTCGCGACGGCCCGCCTGGACCTCTCGACGTACATCGTCGTACTCACCCACGATCCGAAGCTAGACGACCCGGCCATCATCCAGGCAGTGAAGCACGATGTTCGGTACATCGGAGCGATTGGCAGCCGCCGCACCCATGCGGGCCGCGTCGAGCGCCTGAAGGCTGTGGGCCTGACCGACGAGCAACTGGCGAAAATCCACGCGCCCATCGGCATCGACATCAAGGCGCGGAATCCCGAGGAGATCGCGCTGTCGGTGCTGGCCGAGATGATCGCCGCCAAGAACGGCGTGCAGACGCTGGCCCGGCACAGTGCCGGTAGCTCAACAGGCGCTCAGAAAGTCGCGACCCCCGCATGAACGTGGCGGCGATCATCCTGGCGGCCGGCACCTCTTCGCGGATGGGCCAGCCGAAGCAACTCCTGCCCTACGAGGGGAGAAGTCTGGTGCGGCGCGCCGTCGAGGCCGCCGTGGGTTCCCGCACCCACCAGACCGTCGTTGTGACCGGCGCGGCCCGTGAAGCCGTCGAGAATGAGCTCAGCGGGCTGGCTGTCATGCTCGTCCACAACCCCGACTTCGCGGACGGCATGAGCACGTCGTTGCGCGTCGGCCTCAAGGCGATTCGCCCCGAGGTTGACGCCGTGGTGGTGATGCTGGCGGATCAGCCGTTCGTTGATGCCAGCGTGGTAGACGGGCTGATCGACCGGTACGAGCAGTCTGGTGCCAAGATCGTGCGTCCGCGCTACGGCGACGTGCCCGGTAATCCCGTCCTCTGGGACAGCAGCCATTTCGCGGCGCTGGCGGCTCAGGAGGGCGACCAGGGCGGTCGGTCGCTGATGCAGGCGCACAAGGATCAGATTGCCTGGCTGGAACTGCCAGACGCAATCCTCCAGACCGACGTGGACACGCCCGAAGCGTACGCCAGCCTGACTGGCGCGAATTCAGCCGTCCCCAAGGCAGACGATACGGCCGGGCAGGCGAGCCAGGACGTGGTGGCGGGCGGCCACGACGGCGACGAGCCAGCCACTCCGCCAGTGCCGGACACAGCCAGCAGTCATCCGCACGTGGGCAGCATCCGTTTCTGCGCCCGTTGCGCCACGCCCCTGGAGATGCTCCCGATCTCGTACGACAACAATCGGGAGCACCTGGCCTGTCCGGCCTGTCACTACGTCGTCTGGGAGGACCCAAAGGTGGCCGCGTTAACGGTTGTGCCGTGGCAGGGTGGCGTGCTGCTTGGGCTGCGGAACCAGAACCCCGGCAAGGGCCGCTGGAGCTTTCCCTCGGGCTTCGTGGACCGGGGCGAGCCGGTCGAGGAAGCCGCCCGCCGGGAAACGCGCGAAGAAACCGGTCTGGAAGTGGACATAATGGGATTGATCGGCGTGTACTCCGCGCCCGGCAACGCGGTCATCGTGATCGCCTACGCGGGCGAGCCGACCGGTGGCGAGCTTCGTGCGGGTGACGACCTGTCCGAACTGCGCGCCTACGCCCCCGACGCCCTGCCAGAATTGGCCTTCGCCCACGACGATGACATCATCCGCGATTGGCAGGCGCTCAGGGAGCGGCAGGCGGCATCGGCTGTGCCAACCGATGCGCCAACACAGACTGAGGTGGTCCGATGATGCGCCGCAGCGTCCAGGCGGGCGCGGTGGCTGAGTCTGACGTTGGGATGATCGCGGCACACGGGGTCCGCAATGCGAAGGGCACGAAGTTTGTGCTTCGCAAGGGCGATGTCATCACACCTGAGCACGTCACGACGCTCCGCGAGCTTGGCCCGCGTGAACTGCACCTTGTCGGCGTTGAAGACGGCGAGATCCACGAGGAGGAGGCCGGCGCACGCCTTGCACGTGCAATCTCTGGCCCCAGCATAACGCTGCGCGGCCCCGCCCAGAGCCAGTACACGCTGCTGGCCGGGACGCGCGGCCTGCTGCGCGTGGACGTTGAACGCCTCTTCGCCGTGAACGCCCACGACGGCATCTCGGTGCTGACGCGCTTCGACAACCAGCCCGTTGAGGCCGGCGACGAGTTGGCGGGGGCAAAGGTGACGCCGCTGGTGATGCCGCGCGCCACCATTGAGGATATCGAGCGTATCTGCCGTGAGGGACCGCCGCTGCGCGTGCTGCCGTACCGCCCGATGCGCGTCGCCGCCCTGGTGCTTGAGCGCGTCGATCAGCGCGCGCGCGACCGCTTCCAGGCCGTCCTGGAGCACAAGCTAGCCTGGTTCGGCTCCGAGTTGGTGGCGGTTGGCGAGGCCGCGACTGGCGACCGCTACGTGGATGTCCTCCAGGAAGTCATGGAGACTGGCCCGGACCTGATTATGGCCGCCGGGGCCAGCTCACTCGATCCGCTGGAGCCGCTCTTCGGAGCGCTTGAGGCTGTCGGGGCGCGCATCGTCAAGCATGGCGTCCCCGTGCACCCGGGCAGCCTGTTCTGGATCGCCTATGTGGACGCCGTGCCGCTGTTCGGGCTGTCATCCTGCGAAATGTTCTCGCACAAGACGGTGCTTGATCTGGTGCTGCCGCGCCTCTTCGCTGGCGAGCCAATCGGCAAGGCGGATCTGGCGGCGCTGGGTCACGGCGGGATGCTCGGGCGGGAGATGGCGTTCCGGTTTCCGCAATACGGCGCAAAGAATGACCAGGACCCGTAGAATCCCTCAGGCACCGGGCCTGCGGGCGATCAATGTGTCCGCAGACAAGGTTGACAATCAAGCGGTGCCGTCCTAGCATCCCATAGATACGCGTGGCTGCGCGCGGACCAGACTGTGCGGCTACCATACTCGGGATGAATACAACAGTTTCAACCACGGAGGGGAAGCGGATGAACGTTGCCGTCACCGTCACGGTCAACGGTAAGACCTACCAGAACGAGGTCGAGCCTCGACTCCTGCTCGTCCATTACCTGCGTGATGTGCTCGGCCTGACCGGGACACACGTCGGCTGCGACACCAGCCAGTGCGGTGCCTGCACCATCACGATGAATGGCGCGGCCGTGAAGGCGTGCACCATCCTAACCGTCCAGGCCGACGGTGCCGACCTCCAGACCATCGAAGGGCTGGCCCAGGGCGGCGAACTGCATCCGATCCAGAAGGGCTTCTGGGAGGAGCACGGTCTTCAGTGCGGCTTCTGCACGCCGGGCATGATCATGACCAGCGTGGACCTGCTGAAGAACAACGCCGCGCCCTCTGAAGAGGAGATTCGGCTCGGGATTCAGGGGAACCTCTGCCGCTGCACCGGCTATCAGAACATCGTCAAGGCGATCCAGTACGCCGCGAAAGAGATGGCCGGCTAGGCTGTTGCAGCCCGTCGGATAGAGGAGAGCACGACGCATGTATCCCGCGCAATTTGACTACGTGGC
>JBBQBU010000223.1:0-9111 GCA_038318015.1 Chloroflexota bacterium
AACCGCATGCTCGAAGAAGTCATGGAGTTGAAGCGCTTCAACGAACGGCGCTTGCTGGAACTGCTTGGGCACACGCCATTCGAAGTGTTCATCGGGTCACTGCTGGGGCTGCTCGTCGCGCTGTCCTGGTGAATCGTGCCCGGCCCGACGCCGGCACCGCGACCATAGGCGCGTTGCAACGACAGAACGCGACTGGACACGACGGAGAACGTCGTGCAGACGGTTGCCGTCCGAGCATTGCCGCGCACATGCACGCCGGCGAACCGGGCAGCCGAACCAGTTCACGCCGGCGAACCGGGCGCGCGAACCGCAGCCATGCCCGCCCACCCACGACGGCGAGGCACGGTCAGGTCGCGTCCAGGACGGGGCGGCGCTGCCACGCCCGCCCTCGCATGACGCCGAGGGCGGGCGGCCGGCCCGGTCAGACGCCGTGCGCCCGCACAATCAGCCGGTCCAGATACTCCCGCCGGGATGCGACGTACTCGCCGCCGCAGGTGATGAGCGTCATCATGATGGCCGGTGGTTGGGCAAAGATCTCTTCCAATGGCGCGCCCTCAGCGCGCACCCAGTGGGAGGACTCCACCACGTACTCGTAGCCGTGGCCCGCAGCGTCGATAACCTGCACCACGTCGCCGACTTCCAGCAGGTGCAACTGCCCGAAGGTACGCAGGCGACCGTCCCAGTTCACATGCGCCGCTACGACCACGTTGCCGGGCACGCCCATACCGGGGCCAAATTTGTACCAGGCCACGTCGTCAGGTTCGGTCGGCGTGGACATCGCGCCATCCGGGTCTTGCCCCACGGCTTCCACGACCGCCTCAACGCCCAGAGACGGTATCGTCAGCTTCACCGGCGGCACACCCCACGGACCAGTCGCCACGGGGGGCGGCTCGTCGGCAGGCTGGGTGTCGTCGTTGACCTGCCCGAGCGTGACGGGAGCATCATCCAGCATCGCAGCCGGTGCGCCGGTGTCCGCAGTGCCCGACGGTCCAGGACCGTCGGCGGGCGGGCCGCCGTCAATCTCCTGCGCCGTGACGGGCGTCAACGGAGCGCCGACGGCGAGGGCCATGCCGGCTGCGAGCGCGATGGCCGTCGCGACGGCGCTGCGTCGCGAAAGCCGTGTGGAAGATCTCGGCATCAGGCGTCAGCCGCGAGCGTCACCGCCGTCACCGCATCCAGGTTAAACATCATGGTGCGGTTGCGCTGCTTACACTCGCCGATCAAGTACCAGGAACTCAGGTATGGCAGGAGCAGTTCCGGCCGCACAATCGGCTCCGGGATCGGCGAGGAGACATCGCCCGGCGGGTAGTGGAGCTTCACGTATGTGCCGCGCAACAGGCCGTCTGCCAACGCCGCGAACACCTGCTGCTGCTGCCCGGAGCGGGGGGCCGTGACAGCTTCCAGCGTGCGCTGCACCAGCGGCTGCAAATGCGCCGGGAACATCGCCGGCAGCTTCCGCATCAGGGACTGGAGCCGGTCCGAGGGGATCGACCGGTCCTTCGTGGACTGCCGCAGGATCATCACCAGCAGCTGGGCCTCGCGAAGATCGAAGCAGCCCTCGCCGCCGCCCGGCGCACCCTCTGCGACGAAGCGATAGCCCTGCCGACGGAGCAGCGGCAAGCGCATGTCCGTGCGGATGATGTTGAGGTCTGCCTGTACCTGCCGCTCGCTTAGATGAAACTTGTCCGCAAGCTCGCGGCGGCTCTTGCCAGGAGTCTCGGCAATGTCTTCGACGATGTGCCAGATACGTCGAAAACGGTCCGCAACAAGCCGCTTACGTTCCATCGGGCCATCCTCATCAATTACCCCGATTGGGTGATTTTTGGGGCAAAACAAAGACCGCCGATAGCCTGCCCGCGCAACGGTGACGGGACTAACAGGCGGTCCAAAGTGCTGTATGGGTGCCTGGTACGCGAGCCGGGACTCGAACCCGGGGCCTCAGCCTCCGCAGGGCTGCGCTCTAATCCACTGAGCTACTCGCGCCGACGCAGGCCGTAGTGTACCATGTCACCATACCCCTGACAAGACGCTCCGACTGCCCGTTTCCGACCACTTTGTCGCTCTCTTCCGTCGAGTTTTATTCCGGCTTGGTGGTCGCTCACGCGACTTGTCTGGCGTGTGTCAGGCGTCTAGGACGTATCACGCCGAGGTGGCTCCGGATGAAACTGAGCGTGGTCGGCGGTGCCGGCCGGGTCGGCTCCACGACGTTGTTTCAGCTCGTACTCGAAGGCGGCTTTCAAGAACTCGCGGTTTGCGACATCGCCGGTGAGGCGGCGGCGGGCGAGGCGCTTGACCTTCGACACGGTCTCGCCCTCTCCCACCGCACGACAATCACGTCGGGCGGCATCGAAGCGAGCGAAGGCTCGGACTTTATTGTCATCACCGCAGGTATCCCGCGCGGTCCGGGCGAGACGCGACTTGACCTCTTGAAAAAGAATGTCGATTTAATGACAGGCGTGCTGGAGCAAGTCACCAAGTACAGCACCAACCCTTACATCATCATGGTGGCCAACCCGGTGGACGTGCTGACCTATCAGGCCATCACCACCACAGGCCTGCCGGCTGGCAAGGTCATGGGCACCGGCACTCTGCTGGATACCACCCGGTTCCGCTCGCTGCTGGGCGAGAAGCTGGGTGGCGTCTCGCCGGATCAGGTGTACGTCTACATGCTGGGCGAGCACGGCGACAGCCAGGTGCCCGTCACCAGCATTGGCAACGTGGCGGGCATGCCGTTGCGCTCCTACCCCGGCTTCAGCGAAGACGCCCTGGCCGAGGTCATTGAGGCGACCCGCTTCGGCGGTGCCGAGGTCATCAAGCGGAAGCGCGGCACCTTCTACGCCGTCGCCCCGATGATCGTGCAACTGATCCGGTCGATCAGGCTGGACGAGAAGCGCGTGCTGCCGATCTCCACGCGCATGGACGGCAGCTACCTGGGCATCAAGGACGTTGCGCTGTCGATCCCCTGGGTCGTCGGCAAGGATGGCCCGGAGCGCCCGCTGCACCTCCCGCTCGACGAGAGCGAGAAGGCCGGCTTGCTCAACTCGGCGGCCGTGCTGCGCGGCGCACTGGACGAGGTCGGCCTGAAGTAGGCTGTTCCCCCGTGGAGCGGCGCACACTCCACGGTCTCAACATTGCAGATCGGTCGTTAGACGCCAGTCCCCGGCGGGCAGCCGCTGGTATGCCGCCCACACAGGCCCGGGCCCGGCGAGCCTGAACGGAGTGTACACATGGCTACGGTCGAAAAGGATCTCTTTCACTTTCCCACTTCTCCCGATCCGAGTCAGGTCGAGTGGCTCGGCACGCCCATTGGTGCCGCCAACGTCATCACCCGCACAAAGTCCCGCACCACCGTCCACGACAAGGTGATTGATGCCAAGTCAGGTCGCTATGAAGAGTTGCTTGGGTCGGCGACGCGCTACATGGACTCGCCCGAGGGCAAGGCCAACACGCGCGTGCATGATGTCGTCGTCCACGGCATCCGGGTCCGCGCGCACACCAACTCCCCCCACCTGATCGACTTCTGGGTGGACAACTGGTTCTCGCCAGATGAGTGGCTACAAGCATCTAGGCGGCCAGCCCCTGCCGAGCCGCAAGTCATGGTGTACGCGTTCGGCGGCATCGATGAGCAGGCGGAGGCGGCCTACTACAGCCGCAAGCACGATGCCGTCATCTTCTTCAACACGTCCTACTATGGACAGCTCAAGAGCTGGGTGCTGGGTGCGGTTGGCCGGGTGCTGGCTGACGAATACGGCATTCACTCGCTGCACGGCGCGGCGGTGGAGCTGTCCGGCAAGAAGGGCGTGCTGTACATCGCCCCGACCGGCACCGGGAAGTCCACCAGTTCCTACGGGCTGATGAAGTTCCCGAACACCCGCTTCCACTCGGATGATTGGGTGTACGTGCGGTATGTCTACCAGACGAAGGACGGCAAGCGGGTCGGGCCGCGCAGCATCGACGCGCCGGGCGGGCCGGTGCTCGGCTACCGCTGCTTCCGCTGGCTGGAGGAGAACCCCGGCGCGGACGTGCCGATGGTGGCCCTCACGACCGACAACGAGGAGCTTCAGATTCGGACGACTGATCTGGCGCTCGACAAGGGCATCGAGGCGTACACCTACATCTCGGAGAAGGTGTTCTACCTCCGCACGAACCTCGTCGAGAACTTCCCAGAGTCGGCCCTGAGCATCCTTGAGTCGAAGAAAGAGAACGTCCCCGACATCTCGCCGGAGTTCCTGGAGACGCACAGCAAGCTGCTCGACAACGTGAGCGCCCTCGTCACCCAGGCCGACCACGAGCCGACCCGCAAGCACTTTCAAGGACTCGGCCCCGAGAAGACCCGCGAGATCATGGGGCGGCTGTTCTCCTTCGACAATGCCCGCGCTATGCTGGACGTGACGCCGGTCTTCGGGAAGGACCGTGTGTTCACAAATCCGCTAGAGCCGCTGTTCGTGACCAGCGTCTTCCTGCTCAAGCGCGACTTCGACGCTGAGGACGTGCTGTCGCGGATGCCGCTGAACGTCTTCATGGACCGGTTGCTGATCGGCCTGACGCCGACGGGCACCCGCGAGATCGCGTACAACGGCTACCGTGCCACCGACGACGAATCGGAGAGGAAGTACATCGCCACCGTCGAGAAGCAGGCGCTTGCCGCCGGCCAGCCGATCTATCCTCTGCTGATGGAGCAGTCGGACGTGCCCGGCACGCTGCTCGAAGAGTTCGAGTTGTTCCGGGTGATGTACCAGTCGGCGGCCTGCTATGACCTGAATACGGTACTCCAGAAGGACCCGGCCATTCAGGACAAGATGACGGCCGTGCGCCTGACGATGGACCTGATCGCGGCGGCAGTTGAAGAGCGGCCCGATGAACTGGACCTTTCCATTAGCACCTATCGGTCGTTCATCCCCTCCTAACCGCCCCCCCGCAGGCGTGGGTGCCGATACCCGCCGTTCGGGCCGGCACCAACGCCTGCGTTGCGTTCTGTTGCATAATCCGGCTGACGCACCCTGCGTCCTGCACCCTTCTGCAACTAGCAAGCGCTTGCCGCGTTTTCCAGAACGCGCACCGCTGCGCCGCCCACCGGTCGATGCGTTGCGGTCGTCGGCAGGCGGCCAGGGAGGCCCGGCGTGCCCCATTGCGTGACGCTGATCCCCGGCGATGGCACCGGCCCCGAGATCATGGCGGCCACGCAGCGTGCCATCGCGGCCACCGGCGTCGACATCGACTGGGACGTGCAGCCGGCCGGTACCTGCGTCCTGGCACGGGAGGGGACGCCGCTGCCGGAACGGGTGCTGGCGTCGATCAAGCGGAACCGCGTCGCGCTCAAAGGGCCGATCACAACGCCGGTCGGCAAGGGCTTCCCGAGCGTCAACATCGCCCTTCGCAAGGAACTGGACCTCTATGCCAGCCTTCGCCCCTGCAAGACGTACCGGGGCGTCCGCACGCGCTACGACAACATTGACCTTGTGGTCGTCCGCGAGAACACCGAAGACCTGTACGTCGGGCTGGAACTGGCGCACGACGACCCGCGCACGGCCGCCTTCGTAGAACACTTCGGCGGGCTGGCGTCGCGGCCTCTGGCTGCCAACTCAAGCCTCTGCCTCAAGGCAATCTCGGTTGAGGGCAGTCGCCGCATTGTCACCTACGCGCTGGAATACGCCCGGGCCAATCACCGCCGCAAGGTGACGATCGTCCACAAAGCGAACATCATGAAGCTCACTGACGGGCTGTTTCTGCGGATCGGGCAAGAGGTCGCGCGCGGCTACCCCGACATCGAAGTGAACGATGTCATCGTGGACAACATGTGCATGCAGTTGGTCCAGAAGCCCGAGCAGTACGACGTGCTCGTGATGCCGAACCTGTTCGGCGACCTCCTGTCAGATCTGTGCGCCGGGCTGGTCGGCGGGCTGGGGATGGTCCCGAGCGCCAACATCGGTGAGCTTGGCGCGATCTTCGAGCCGATCCACGGCAGCGCCCCCAAGTACGCCGGGCAGAACCGCGTCAATCCGACAGCGGCGATGCTGGCGAGCGTGATGATGCTGCGCCACGTCGGGGAGCGCGAGGCCGCAAGCCGCCTGGACCGGGCCATTGCCCGCGTCATCGCGGAGGGCAAGCGTGTGACCTACGACCTGAAGCCCCGCCCGAACGACCCGACGGCGGTGGGCACCTCGCAGTTCGCGGACGCCGTCATCGAGGCAATCCACGCCGCCCGCCCCGCCTGACTTCGGCAGGTTCCATGTTATCAGGAGGAACCGCTGCCCCCTCGGTGCGCCCCGGACGACGAAACTGCGGCGCGGGATCCCCGTGTCGCCACACACGAACGACGGCCCCCCTCCGCCTGCGGCGGGATCCCGGTGTCGCCACGTGCCACTCGCGAACGGTACACTCCGCACGGGCCTTCCGGCTGACGGCGGCCCGAAAGCCCTCATGAGCCTGACCACGCTTCGCGCTTCCCCCGGTGATCCCTCGCCAGCCGCCGCCTCCGCGCACCGAGCGGGCTTCGTCGCTGCCCTGCGCTCGCGTGAGGCCGCCCTGGTGATCGGCCTGATGGTGGCGGCGTTCGCACTGCGGCTGCCGTACCTCTGGAGCATCCCGCGCTTCACCGACGAGACGCGCGAGGTGCTACGCGCCGTCGAGCTACTGTCAGGCAGGCTGTCCACGGCAGATCGCCTCGTCAACGTCGATGCCTACATCGGCGGGCTGTATCTCTGGCTGCTGGCGGGCGTCTTCTGGCTGACGGGTGTCAGCGCGTTGTCGCCGCGTCTCATCATGGCGGTGGCAGGGGCGCTGGCGGTCGGGTTCACGTATCTGCTGGCGCGCGACCTTGGGGGCCGGCTGGCAGGACTGGTAGCGGCGGCGCTGCTGGCAACTAGCGGCGGCCAGATCCTATCAAATGGCCACATTGCCTGGTCCCACTGCCTGACGCCGACGCTGACCACGCTGGCGCTCTGGCTGATGCAGCGCGGCGTCCGCGACGGCAACGGCCCGGCGCTGCTAGGGAGCGGCTTCACCTTTGGACTGGCCCTCCAGACGCATCCCGCCACGCTGGTGCTGCTGCCTGGGGCCGCCATCTACGTACTCTGGTGGGGCCGACGGCTATTCAGGACGCCGTGGCCCTATCTCGCCCTGCTGCTCTGTATCGTGGCGTTCGGCAACCTCATCGCCTACAACCTGATGACGGACGGCGGCACTTTCCGTGAGGCCGCCACCGTCCGCGAACGGTATGACCGCGACATCACCGTGAACATCCTGATCTACCTCGGCAACCACCTGACACACGGCCTGATGCTGCTGCGGTACATCGCGGGGGCGGTGGACATGCGCGGGCCGGCAGGTTACCTACTTGATCCCACGCTGTGGCTGTATGGTGGCCTTGCACTGGCCGGGCTGGTGTACGCCGCCCGCAAGGGCGCACCATTGTTGTTGCTCGTGGCAATCTCTTCGATCATCGTCATGCCCTACTTCAATCAACGCAAGTATGTGCCGATTTCTGATGGACGGTATCTTATGCCTCTGCTCCCAATCGCATATGCAGCCACAGCCGCCCTACTCGCCGCCCTCTGGCAGCGCATCGGCAGCACCCCCAACGCCGCGCGCTGGCGAGCTGCGACCGTCATCGGGCTGAGCCTGCTGGTGCTGTACCCGCTCGCGCCGCTCGGCCAGTACTACAGTCAGGAGGTCGCGGCCGGGCGCACTAATGAGCCGCTCCTCCAGGCCATTGACGCGGTGCGGGCGGCGCGCCTGCCCGACGAAGCCGTCCTGCTCGACCGTGACCTTGCCGACATCAAACTGGAGGGCGGCGGCACGGCGTTCCGCTCACTGCGCTTCCTGCTGGCTGGCGTGGGCATTGACGACCGCTCGATTGACAGTGTGAACGACTACGCCGGCAAGATGACGGCGGGCAGTTCGGCACTGCTCGTCACCGATGCCCGCGGCTTCCAGACTTTCCCGCGTGCGTGGGACCGGATCGCGGCGCAGGGAGTCCAGGCCCAGGCCATCATCATGCCGCCCGGCCCTGACGGTTTCGGGGCGTTCCGGCTGACGCGCGGGACCAGTACGGCCAAGACGCCAATGAACGATGTCGCTGACCCCCTCCACGCCTCGCCGGGCTTCGCGGGCAGCGCGGCGGCTGGCCGCCTGAGCCTCTCGACATACAGCGCGCCGCCGGGGAATGAAGCGCCAGCCCTGGGGCGCTCGCATACGGCGAACGGTGACGGCGCGGTGGCCGCCAATGATCCTGCTGAGCCTGTCACCGTCCAGCAAGCGACCGAGAAATCAACCGTCCCGGTCGAGACCTGGGTGACAGGGCTGGTCAACCCGCGCGGCCTCGCGTTCCGAAGCGACGGCAGCCTGTTCGTGGCGCTGGCCGGCAGCGGCGGGCGCGACACGGTGGACGTGGGCCGCGCCAAACCACATCAGTACGGGCGCACCGGTCAGGTGCTGAGGCTCGAACGGAACGGCGACAAGTTCCTGATGGCGAAGAACCTGCCGTCCATCATCACCGCCGTCAACGAGGAGTGCGGCCCGAGTGCTGTCGCCTTCATTGACGACAAGGCGTATCTGCTGCTGGCGTCCGGCGGCTGGGAGATCGGTGACCCTGCGTTCCACAGCGGCGTCTACCTGATCCAGACGGACGGCACCATCAAACTGGTCTGGGACATGACGGCGCACGTGCTGGCGAACCCGGGCAAGGCCCGCCGCGAAGACCCGCGCGCCGACGTGCCGGCCGGCATGGCGTACGGCATGGCCGCGATGGGCGGCAAGCTGTACGTGACGGACGCCAACCAGGAGCAGCTTTTTGAGGTTGACCCGACGACCGGCAGCGCCCGTCAGGTCGTCGAATATCCCCGGTCGAACCGCGCCATGACCGGCGTGGCTGCCGGCCCGGACGGCGCGATCTACGTTGCGGAATGGGCGGCGAACAAGATCACGCGGATCACCCTGGACGGCAAGATCTCGGACGCGGCGACCCGCCTGCAGTTCCCGGTGGGCGTCACCTTTGGGCCGGATGGCGCGATGTACGTGGTCGAGTTCACGGGCCGGGTGCTACGCGCCGCGCCGGTGGGCGAACAGCAGAAGGACATCATCACCGAAGGGCTGCGCGCTCCAACGGCCATC
>JBBQBU010000224.1:0-9047 GCA_038318015.1 Chloroflexota bacterium
CGGCACGTACATCGGCGATCTCACGGCGCCCGGGATGCTGCATGTCGCCTTCGTGCGAAGCCCGTACGCCCATGCCACCATACTGCGAATCGACACCGAGGCGGCGCGGCGGGCACCGGGCATCGTCGCCGTACTCGCTGGCCACGACCTTGCGCCCCTGGCCGCGCCGTTCCGGATGGCCCCGCCCATCGACGGCCTGCTGCCGATGGACATGCCGATCATGCCGACCGACCAGGTGCGGTTCGTGGGCGATCTGGTGGCCTGCGTCGTAGGCGACGATCCCTACCGCGTCGAGGACGCCTGCGCGCTGGTCGATGTCACCTACGAGCCACACCCTGCCGTCACCGATCCGGAGCGCGCCCAGGACGACGGGCTACCGCTCGTCGATGCCGCCGTGCCAGCCAACCGGCCCTATCATGGCGTCTTCGCGCACGGCGACGTTGACGCGGCACTCGGGGCGGCCGACCGGATCGTCACGGCCCGCTTTCACCAGGGCCGCCAGACCCACGCGCCAATGGAGCCACGCGGTTGCCTCGCAAGCTGGCTGCCCGGCGACGAGACGTTGACGTTCTGGCACTCGACGCAGATTCCCCACCCGATGCGCTCGGCGCTGGCCGCCCGGCTCGGCCTGTCGGAGAGCGCGGTGCGGGTCATCACGCCGGACGTTGGCGGCGGCTTCGGCCAGAAGATCCCGCTGTACCGTGAGGAGCTGGCGACCGCCGCGCTCTCGCGGCTGCTCGAACGCCCGGTGCGGTGGATCGAGTCGCGGCGCGAGAACCTGATGGCGGCGCTGCATGCCCGCGAGGACATCGTGGACGTGCGGGCGGCCGTGCAGGACGATGGCACGATCCTCGGGCTGGACGTGCAGATCCTGGCTGACTTCGGTGCGTATGCGTACTTCCCGGCCAACTACATGGCCCGCGTCGTCGGCATGATGATCCCCGGTGCCTACCGCCTGCGCGACTACCGCTACGCCATCACCGCCGTACTCACCAACAAGTGCCCCTCCGGCCCGTACCGCGCGCCAATGCTGATCTGTAGCTGGGTGACGGAGGGCACCGTTGACGCCATCGCGAAGGCGCTCGGGCTGGACCCGGTGGCGGTAAGGCGGCGCAACATGCTGCACGACGCCGACCTGCCGTACACCACGGCCACCGAACTGACCTACCGCTCGGTGTACCCGCGCGACACGCTGGAGCGCGGGTTGACGGCGTTTGGCTACGACGAGCGGCGGCGCGCACAGGCGAAAGCACGCGCGGCCGGTCGCATCGTCGGCGTTGGCATCGCGACGTACGTCGAGCCGAACACCTACGGCTCCGAGTTCTACAAGTCGGCCGGCATCACCGGTTCCGGCCACGACGCCGCAATCGTGAGAATCGAGCCGAGCGGGGCCGTCTCGGCGCAAATCGGCGTCGTGAGCCAGGGACAGGGGCACCTGACCACGGTCGCGCAGGCGCTCGCCGACGCGCTGGCGGTGCCCATCGAGCAGGTGCGGGTGCTGGCTGGCGACACGGCGGCGGCACCGTACGGCATGGGCACGCGCGGCAGCCGGGGCGGTGTCGTGAGTGCCGGGGCGGCGCTCGGGGCGGCGGCCATCCTGAAGGAGAAGTTGTTGCGCATCGCGGGGCACCTCCTGGAGACGCCCATCGAAGACCTGGAGTACGCAGCCGGACGCATCCACGTGCGCGGCGCGCCGGAGTCCGGCGTCATGCTGGCTCAGGTCGCGCAGAAGGCGTACTTTTCGCCGATGGAGTTGCCGCCGGGCATGGAGCCGGGACTAGAGGCGACCCACGCGTACGATCCGCCACCGCTGACATTCTCCAGCGGCACCCACCTCTGCGAAGTCGAGATTGACGCCGACACCGGGCGGCTCACCGTGGCGCGCTACACCATCGTCGAGGACTGCGGTCGCATGCTCAACCCGGGCGTCGTGGACGGGCAGATCATCGGCGCGACGGTGCAGGGGCTGGGCGGTGCGCTCTCCGAAGAGGTCGTCTACGACGCGGACGGGCAGAATCTCAGTGCCAGTTTCCTCGACTACGCGTTGCCTCGGGCCGCCCACCAGCCGACCTTTCAGATCGAGCACCTGGAGCGGCCCGATCCAAACACGCCGCTCGGCATGAAGGGCATGGCTGAGGGCGGCGTGATGGGCGCGTCGGCGGCGATCTCGAACGCAGTGGCCGATGCGCTGGCACCGCTCGGGCTGAACGCCGGCCGCCAGCCGTTCACGTCTGGTCGCATCGCCGCCTTGCTACGCGCCGCCCGTCCGTCTCGGCCTTCCGCCTGATTCAGCGCCGGCGGGCGTATCCCGCCGGGCACCGGGCCGTCGTGCCATTCGCGGCAGGGTGTCGTAAGATCACGCGCGTGAGCACGAACGATGCGCTTGACACGCGGCGTCGGCCGGGGAGCGCGCCGGTTCAAGGTGGAGCACCGGCCCTTGTGCCGGCGTGGGCGCTGGCGATCAGCGCGGTCCTGCTGGTGCTCTTCGTCGCCCTGAGCGTCGAAGCATACGCAGGCGACGGCCTTCGCAACCGGCTGCTGGACCTGGTGCGGGGCGGCGGCACCCCCACGGACTGGTTGCCGCCGCGCGCCTACTATGTTCCTGGCAGTAGCGTGCGCGTCGGGCAGAAGGGCTGGGGCTCCGAGGGACAGGACCGCGTATTCCTGGAAGGCGATGTCGTCCTGCTTGGCGACACCCGCCAACTCGTCCAACTGGTAGCTGGCGGCCGGACGGCGGAGCTGCGCGTGCCGAACGGGGCCAGCACCACGCTCGCAAACCTGGGCACCTGGGACGCGACGGCGGATCGCCTGTCCGGCGTTGCCGCCACCTTCCAGGGCGGTCAGTGGACACTGCCGCAAAGCATGCTGAAATCCGTGGGTGCGGTGCTACATCCCGCTCGCGCACCGAGCGAGGCCCTCACCGACGGCTTCACGCTCGGGCCGAACGACGACGCCGGGCGCGTGCGGCGGCTGACCGGGCGCGACGCCGCGACCATCCGCATTCGGGCGAACATCAAGACGCCGGCCTTTACGCTGGACAGTCGGCAGCCGCTCCCCACGCTCGACCGCACACTGGTATCCGTCCGGGCGGTCGTGCGCGCGGAACCGGGCAGCACGCTGATGCTCGCCATCAACGACGTGGTGAACGCAGCCGGCCAGACCGAGACGGTGGTGGAGCGGCAACAGGCCGGCGACGAGTGGCTGACGCTCATCGTCCGGCGACGGATGGTATACCCGTCGCCGGCTGACGGGTACACGGTGGGGCTGGTGAACGCCGAGGCCGCGGCCTGGTTCGAGGTGCAGTCGCTGGATGTCTTCACCGGGGTTGCCCCGTGACCGTGGCCGCCCCGGTGTTCCCGGTCGCCTCACCGACAGGCAGTCGCGCCCGCCACGTCGCCCGACGCTACGCGTACCTCCTCCAACGCTACGCCTACCTCGGCTGGCTGGCGCTGCCGCTGCTCTTCTACCTGATCCCCCTCTTCGAAGGGTACGCCTGGAGCGCGCTCGGGCCATCGTACCTGCCGAACAATGTCCTGAACCCGCCGGAGGAGTATCGCGGGCGGCTGCCGGCGACGCGCATCACCGCCGAGGTCTGGGGCGCCAGCGTCGTCAATGTGCCGTTCCATGCGCGGCACCGCCAGTACCTGCTGGACGGCGACTTGCCCCTCTGGAATCCGTACTCTGGGCTGGGGCAGCCGTTCGCGGCGCAAGGCGAGGGCAGCCCGTACTTTCCCGTCTCGATTGTTCGGAGCCTGCTGCCATACGCGCAGGCGAACTACGTCACCGTCGCGTTTATCTACCTCTCGTCGGTCTGCACCTACCTCTTTATGTTGCGGCTCGGCGTCAGCGGAGCGGCGGCCCTGTTCACCGCCATCTCATGGTCGCTGAGCGGGGCGCTCTCGCTGCACCTGGGCCGCGCCAACTTCGCCGATCAGGTCTGCATGGTGCCGGTCCTGTTCTGGGCAGTCCTGGCGGCGGTCCAGCAGCGCACGCTCGGTCGGTATGTCGTGTTGGCGCTCGTCAGTTGCTTGCACCTGCTGGCGGGCCACATCCAGATCGCCATGCTGAGCGGGTTGACCGCGCCGCTATTCGGCGTCTGGTACGGCTGGCTGCACCGCACGACCGTCCGGCACTGGGCGGCACAGGCCATCGTCGCGCTCGGGGCGTTCGGCCTGGGCAACGCGATGGCGGCGTTCAGCCTGTTCCCGATGCTCGAACTGATCCGCACCAGCTTTAGCAAGAACGTCCCGAGTCTCGGGTTCCTGGTGACGCTTTCGGACGCCAACGTCGTCGGCTTCCTGACGCCGTACCTGTTCGGCCAGCCGTTCTTCCGCTCCTGGCTGGTCGGCCCGCGCGAACTGACGGTGGACTGGGACAACCTGTTCGCGTTCTCCGGCCTGATCCCGGTGGCGCTGGTGGCGGTCGGGCTGCCCGGCATCGTGCGGCGGGCCACGCCGTTGCGCGGCCTCTTCCTCTTTTTTGCGGGCGGCTTCGTCGTGTTGCTGCTCCGCTTCCTATCGGCACCCCCGGCGGCGGCCCTGAACCTCCTGCCGATCCTGGACCGCCAGTCCCCGAAGCACGCCACCGAGATCATGGTGTTCTTCCTGGTGGCGGCGGCCGGGCTGGCCCTCGACACGATCCCCAGCGCCAGCCGGCGTCACGGCTGGATCGGGCTGGCGGCGCTGTATGCGTTCCTGGTCGGGCTGGTGCTGACGGTGATCGGCCGGCTGGGCGGCTTCTCGCAGACGGACCCCAGCGAGGGCGCGCTGCCGGCCCTGGTGCTGTCGCTGACCATCGCGCTGTTGGTGGTGGTGGCGCTGGCCCTCTGCCTGGGCCGCAACCTCACGTCTGGGCAGACGGCCCTGCTACTCGGCGGCGTGGCCGTGGCCGAACTGAGCCTGTACGTGCCGCTCGGCAACGCGGAGCTTCCGTTCCTGCTGGCCCGGCTCGCGCTGTCGGTGCTGGTGGCGGTCGCCGCGCTGCTCCTGGCGTTCCGCTGGACGCGCGTCGGCATCGTCGTGGCCACAGCCGTGTTTATCGGGTACGCCGCGCTGGTGCCCTGGCCGCGTTCGGGCCTGCCGCGCCAGTTCGACGCCGACCAGCCGCCGACGTTCATGCGCTGGCTGGCGAGCGTGGAGACCCCAGACGACCGCTCGTTCGGCATCCTGCCGGACTGGTCGAGCATCGGGCCGGTCCAGGACATCAGCGCGGTTGGCCCGATGGCCCCGCCCGAGTTCCTGGAACTGGTCCGGCTGATCGCCGACGAGCCGACCTCCCTGGAGTACAGCAAGACGACCCACTTTATGCTGTCTGGGCCGTGGAGCTACAACCTCAGCCTCTACCCGCGCGCGCGGCCGGTGCTGGACTGGCTCGGCGTGCGGTACCTCGTGCTCAACCGTCAATATTTCGGGAGCAGCGCCCGGCGCGACGCCATGCCGCTGACTGAGCCGCCCATCGCCCTTCAGGAGGTCTACGAAGACCGCCGCGCCATCATCCTGATGTCGCCCTCCGCGCAGTCGCGCGCCGAGTTCTGGTCTGGGTACACGGTCGCTGACGATCAGGCGGCGATCCTGGCGCGGCTCAAGCGCGACCCGGCCGCCATCAGCCAACCGCCGCGCGTCGAGGCCAACCAGTTGCCGGCCAACCCGCCACCAACAGCCGCCGCCCCGGCCCGGATGACGGTGCTGGTGGCAGCGTACCACCCCAACGCCGTAGACCTGACGTTCGACGCGCCGACTGGCGGCCTCGTTGTTCTGAAGGATGTCTACGCGGCCGGCTGGTCCGCGACCGTCAACGGGCAGCCCGCCCCCATCGTTCGCGTGAACGGGCTGGTGCGCGGGGTCTTCGTCACCCAGGCCGGCCCGCAGTCGATCCGCTTCAGCTACCGGCCGGCCTCGTTCACGTCCGGGCTGTACCTGAGCGGCGCAACGACCATACTGGTACTGCTGCTCGCGGCAATGGCCGCCCGTCAACGGCACACTTGCAAGGCATCCTCGGGCTAATGACGCGGCCGATGACACGGCGGGAAGTGCCGCGGGGGGAACTTTGGCGGTCGCCGCATCTGCCGCCGCTGATCCTGTTCGCTGTGTGCAGCCTGTTCCTTTTCCGGCTGAGCCTCTTCGCCGGCTGGACGTTTATCGGCGACGCTGATCGCCTGAACAGCGTGCTGAACACGCGCTTCTTCGAAGTGCTGTCGCTGCACCAACGGGGGACCATTCCCGCCTGGAGCGACCAGCAGTTCATGGGCTACAGCGTCGTCGGGCTGCACTGGATGCTGACGACGTTCTCCCCCGTGCCGTACGTGCTGGCGCTGCTGCCTACGGCCGGTATGCTGCCGGCCCTCGCGGCGTTCTCAGCCGTCATGCTGTTCCTGACGCTGGCGGCAACCTACTGGATGCTCGGCGCGTACAGCGCCAGCCCGCTCGCGCGGACGGTGGGGGCCATCCTGTTCGGCCTCGGCTCGTACACCGTCCACAAGCTGTTGCAGCTCGACCTGTCGTTTGCCGCGCTGACGATGATGCCGGTCCTGATGCTGCTCGTCCGGGCGACCCGCCGCGCCACTGCCGCCCGTATGTTCCTGGCGCTGGCCCTCTCGTGGGCGTTCGTGGCGCTCTACACCGTGCTGCAAGAGATCGCATACATTGCGATGCTCTACTCGTCGTACGCCCTCTACCGGTCGGTGCGGCTGCGCGACGGCTGGCCGGTGATGATTGGCGCGCTGGCCTTCATCTGCGGGGTCGCCATCGCGTCGTCGCGCATCCTGACAGTCGCCGTGGACATCCCGGACGTGGCCCGCTCCAGCATGGACATCCCGACGGCACCGTTCGAGGTGTTGCGCTACTTCGGTGATGGGCTGCTAGGCCGCAACCAGGACGAGAACGACCTTGTGCGCGGCGGTGCCGTCAACACGCACGAAGGCGTCCAATTGCTGATGTCTTCGGCGGGTGCCTGGGCAGCCATCCTGGCCGGGCTGCTGGCGCGATCTGGAGCGGCGCGCGGCTGGGGCATCGGCCTGTTCCTGGTGCTCTCGGTCGCATTCGTGTCCTGGTGGCGACCGTTCTACGACAGCGTCGGGCGGTTCGAGTCCGTGTCCCGCGAGTTCCGCGTGGTGGTAATGAATGCCGTCCTGATGGGCGTGCCGTTGTGGCTCGTCTGCTGGGGGCTGGCCCGCCGCACACCGTCGTCGCCCGCAACTAGCGACGACGACCTACGTACCCAGGAGACACCTGAACTGCCGGCGGCCGTCGAGGACGCGCCGTACTTCCTGCTGTTTGCGGCGCTCGGGCTGGCGGCGATTGTCATTCCCGAAGGCCACGCGCTGCTGTACTACGGCTTCTTCCGGCTGGATTTCCTGCACTCGCGGCTGTCGGTCGCCATCAGCCTGCCGCTGGTGGCGCTGGCCACGATTCTGGTCAGCCGCTTCCTGCCTGCGCGGCTAGACGGCGCGGCGGTCCGCTGGCTCGGGGGCGGGCTGGCGGTGGCGGTCGGGCTGTGGCTGCTGCGTGAGGCGGGGGCGCAGGCAGCCGTGGCGCGGTTCGGCGTGGTGCTCGAAGAACTCCGGCCGCGCCGGCTCATCACCATTGAGACGGTGCGCGTCATGACAAGCCTGCTGGTAGTCCTGGCGGCCTGCGCGGTGCTGGTACTGCGCGGCCGGGTTCCGCACCGAACGCTGGCTGGCGGCCTGCTGGCCGGCTGGATCGCGCTGGAGGCGATCAGCGCCGCCGACTTCCGCATGAATGGGCCGCAGACCTGGGGCCAGTCCGGGCCGTTCGCAGCGCAGAACTACCTGAATGTGCCGCCCGGCGGGTTTCAGGTGCCGACCGCCGAGCAGCGGGCGGTCGTCCGTGACCGCCTGGAGGCCGACACTTACCGGAGCGTGATGTTGCGGTCGGGCAAGGAGTATGCGGCGCTGGTCGAGCCGCACCTTGCCGCGTTCTGGAACCTCCGGCTGGTCGAGGGGTACAGCACCGGCATTCCACGCCGGTTGCAGGCGCTCCCCTGGCAGGAGAACACAACCTCTCCCCACAACCTGAATCTTGACGACGCGCACCAGCCGCCCTGGCAGCTACTCGCAGCCCTGAACGTGAAGTACATGGTGACGGTTGACCGCTCGCTCTGGTTCAACGCCGCGCCCGGTGCCGGCGACACGCCGATGGCCGTGGACAATCTCACGATCCGTGAGAACCCGTTTCCCGTCGCGCCGCGTGCCTTCTTTACGGCGCGGATCACGCCGGCTGGGAACACTCCGCGACTGATCGGGGACGATGGCACCCGGCCGCCGCCGTTCGACCCGCCGATTGCCGACCCGCGCATGCACAGCGTCGTCGAGGGGCTGGACGCCGAGCGCGTGCTGAGTACGGCCGGCACGCTGGACGCGACCTTTGACGGCGATAGGGTGACGGTGCGGCTGTCTCCTTTGCCGGAAGAGCGGTTCCTGGTGCTGAACGAACGGTACTACGCCGGCTGGCAGGCCTGGACCGATGGCCGCCCGGCCGAGATCCTGCCGACGAATCTGGCGATGCGCGGCGTCCTGGTACCGGCCGGCACGACCCTGGTGGAGTTCCAGTTCGTGCCGTTCCTGGCGACCCCGGCCGGCATCCTGCTGCTGGCGGGTAGCATCGCTGCGACCGGCGTCGCCTGGTACGGGGTGCGGTGGGCCGTGCGCCGTACCGACAGCCCCGCCCGCACGCCGCCGGCAGGCTAACGGCTGCCCCGGTGGCCCGGGCAGCCACGCCCAGAGGATGCGGGGCTGCCCAGAGGCCGGGCCGGGTCGTCAGGGGGTGGCGGTGGCGGCCGGGTAGCCCAGCAGTTCGGCGCGCACCCACGGCAGGAAGCCGTCGAGGAACCGCTCGGTCGCCGGCATGAAGTACGACCGGGAGATGATGCCGTCCTGGACGCGCTACTTGAGCGCCAACTGCTGGTCGAGTCCGAGCCGGGCGTCGGAACGTTCCGGCACGCACTGGTGCGTGAAGCCGTCTACGGTGATATCCCGTGGGGGCGGCGGCGGGCGCTTCACCGACTGGTGCTGACCGCAAGGTGGCGTAAGC
>JBBQBU010000225.1:0-9040 GCA_038318015.1 Chloroflexota bacterium
ACTCTGACAGGAGCCGCTCGATCTTCGGCTGATCCGTCAGGTCGCCAAGCTCCAGGGTCATGCGGGCGCGCAGGCCAGGGTGCAAGTCTAGCGCCCCAGCGGGCGAGCGGTCGTACCCGACGACCTCGGCGCCGGCGTTCAACAGTTCTTCGATCAGCCACGCGCAGATAAAGCCATTGGCGCCGGTCACGAAGACCCGGCGGCCAGTCCAGAACGTTCGATCCGTCATATCTATCCGTCTACCTGCTCGGAGCCACGCCCGGGCGGCTCCAAGCACTCGCGTACAGCATCCAAGCCCATGTCATCCTGAGCGCAGCGAAGGATCTCACAGCCAATGGCCGGTCCTCACCGTACCGTGCCGTGCTACAGCGTCCCACACGGGGCACTGACGCCTGCTTGTTATACGGCAGCATCGGCCCGATCAGCCCTGTCAGGCCCGTCAGCCGTCCGACTCGTTGGCGACGCGGGCCGGCTGCTCGCGCTGCGCCTCAAGAATGATCTCGCACAACTCGCGTACCGCGCCCTCGCCGCCTTTCGCCTCGGTGATGAGGTGGGCGGCAGACTTCGGCAGCCGACTGGCGTCGCGCACGGCCACCGCCAGCCCGACGTGGCACAGCAGCTCGTAGTCGTTCACGTCGTCGCCGATGTAGGCCACCTGCTCCAGCGTCAGCCCAAGCTCGGCCAGCAGCCCGCGCATGACGGTCAGCTTGTAGCTGACGCCCAGGTACACATGGTCGATGCGGAGCTTCGCGCCGCGCCGGCGCACCAGTTCGGTGCTCTCGCCGGTCAGGATAGCCGTCTTCAGGCCGGCTGCCCGCACCTGCGCGATGCCCATACCGTCGCGGGTGTTGAACTTCTTCAGTTCGTCGCCGCTCTCGGTGTAGTACATGCCGGCGTCGGTCAACACGCCGTCCACATCCATCGCGACCAGCCGCACCTTGCGCGCGCGCTCGCGCACGTCAGGCGTCATTGCTGTGCCTCTGACGTGCGGCAGGCTCCCCCTCTCCCGCTTGCGGGGGAGGGGGCTGGGGGGTGGGGGGCTCTCGGCGTCACGAGCGCCGCCACTTGAGCGCCTCGGCCGGCACCAGCGTGTCGCCCGTGATGTCGCTCTCCGCGACCACGCCGACCAGCATCGGGAGCATGCGCGGCTTCAAGCCAGTGCCTGGCCCCTTGACCGTCAGCATCTCAGCCGTGATCGTCGTGCCGGCCGGGATGTCGTTGCGGGCCACCACGCTCTTGGCGAGGCGGTCGCGCACCGGGCGCTCGGCCTCCAGCATCTTCTTCTCGGGCGAGCCGAGCGCCTTTTCGATGTTGCGGATGTTCCGCACCAGCCGTTGCAGGCCCATCGGCTCCAGCGACGCCGCGTGATCCGGCCCGATCATCGTGCGGTCGATCGTAAAGTGCCGCTCGATGACGCTCGCGCCGATGGCAACCGCCGCCTCGGTCGGGGCCAACCCACGCTCGTGTCCCGAGTAGCCGACGACGCAGCCGTAGCGCTCCTTGTACGTGAGGATCACCCGCAAGTTCAACTGGTCGTTGTCGGCGGGGTAGGTGGACGTACACTGGAACAGCACGATCTGGTCGGTGTGGCGGCGCGCCGTCTCGACGGCCTCGTCAACCTCCGACAGGTCGCTCATGCCGGTCGAGAGCAGCATCGGCTTGCCCTTGCGGGCCGTGTAGTCGATCAGCGGCAGGTTCGAGCAGTCGGCCGAGGCGACCTTGTACGCGGGGATGCCCAGGGCGTCCAGGAAATCGACGCTGGTGTTGTCCCAGGCGCTCGCCAGCAACGTGATGCCGCGCTCCTTCGCGTGGGCCAGCAGCATCCGGAAGTCATCTGCCGACAACTCCAGCCGCTCCCGATGCTCGCCGTAGGTCGCCCCGAGCGAGGTCGGCACGGTGTACGGCCGTTCGAGCGCCGCCGCCGTCAGAATCTCCGACGGGGTACGCTTCTGGAACTTGACGGCATCAGCACCGGCGTCGGCCGCGATGTCGATCAGCTTTTTCGCGAGCGCCGGGTCGCCGTTGTGGTTCACGCCGGCCTCGGCGATGATGTAGCAAGGCTGCCCCTCGCCAACGAGCCGCCCGGCAATCTCAATCGTCGTCAGAGGCACAGGGTTCCCTCCCGCAGAAGCAGCGTCAGCACGGCCTCCGCGATGATGAAGTCGTGGTCGGTGTCCAGGTCCACGCAGGCCTCGGCATTGACGAGGTACGGCACCGTGGTCTGGCCGATGGTCGAACCGGCCTCAATTGTTTCCGTGCGGATCACGTCCACCAGCCCGGCCGACCAGTAGGCCGGCTCCAGGATCTGGCGCGGGCAGTCCGGCCCGAGTTGCCGCCAGAGCGGCGTATCCTCGTACGGACCGAGCCGGTCGCCGTGCATCTTCCACATTTTGTGCGGGTGGTGCTGCTCGCGGTACACCGACTTCACACAGTCGGCACCCGTCTCGCGCAGCAGCCGAATGATGTCGTCAATCTGGCGCGGCTCGCGGAACGGCAGCGTCGGCCGCAGATGCACGACCATTGCCGGCCGGTACCCTTCATGCTCGCCCAGCCAGCGGATGGCGTGCTGGAAGACCGGCAGGTCCGGCGTGTTGTCCTGGGCGTACTCGGCGGGCCGCAGAAAGGGCACCTCCGCGCCGAACGAGCGCGCCACCTCGGCGATCTCCTCGTCGTCGGTGGAGACGATGCAGCGGTCAAGCTCGGTGGCCGCGCGCGCCGCCTCGATGCTCCAGGCGATGAGCGGCTTGCCGCCCAGCAGTTTGAGGTTCTTGCGGGGCACCTGCTTCGAGCCGCCCCGGGCCGGGATCACCGCCAGTGCGCGGCCCGGGCTAGGTCCAGAGCCGCCCTCTGCCCCGGACGGCGTGACCCCGTTAGCGCTGTGTCCGCCAGCTTCCATGTTCGGCCCTTCGTCGCTGGCTGCCGGTCGGCTAGGCGCGCGAGACGTGAGACGGTGCGGTGAACAACTCGTCAGCCGACACCCACTCGACGCCCGCGCGGTCCGCGTGCTCGATCACGGCGTTCAGCAAGCCTGCCAGGCGGTCGTCGATCTCCCAGTAATGGGTCGCCAGGCAGAAATCGCCACCGAACCGGCGCGCCTCCTCGAAGGCAGAGAGCAACTCGTCAAGCGTCGTTCGCGGGACGAGTGGCTGGCAGCCGAACTCAGCGTGTCGGTTGTAACGCAACGGCCAGGGATAGATCAACCGTTGGAGCCGACCGCGCCCGGTTCGCCGCCGATGGGCAGTGATGCGGGCGTAGTTGACCAGGGCCGCGAGATCAAGCGGCTTCTTGTCGGGCCTGAACGAGTAGAACGACCCCAGCACGTTCAGCCCAACGCGGTCCACGGCGGCCAGCCCAGCCTTCGAGAGAGCGTTGTGCGGCGGCACGAACGTGTTGATCTCGACATCAAGCAACGCTTCCAGGTAGCCCAGGCCGCGCCGCAACCGTCCTTCCAGGTCTGGGGCGGCCTCGAACTCGAAGCCGTTCGGGTAATTCTTGTGCGAGTAGCCGTGCAGGATGATCGAGAACCGGCCACTGGCGGCACCCGCCCGCAGGAACTCAACGATCTCGCGGTTCTCCCCGAGCGGGAACTCCTGGCTGCCCTGCCAGTGTTCGGCGGGGATGCCCTTCGACGGCGTGCTGGCATGGACTGGCACCACCGCCAGCGAGATCGGGATGCGGTCCCAATACTGGCCGTAGACCCGTTCGAGGGCGGCCGGCTGCGTAAAGAAGCAGGTGTCGTCGTCGCGGATGGCGCAGCGCATCAGACGCCTGTGCTGGCTCCCCCTCTCCCGCTTGCGGGGGAGGGGGGTTGGGGGGTGGGGGGTTGCGGCCGTGTGCAACGTCAGAGCGGGACGACGTTGGCGCGCTGGTGCGCCTTCAGCGCGTTGCAGGTGTCGAGCACCAACGGCGCGTGCGTGACCACCAATTCCATGTCGATGCTGGAGTGCGGCGCGCAGAGGATCACTGCGTCGGCGGCAGCCAGCGTCTCGGGCGTCAGCGGCGTCGAGTCCAGCGACAGCCCGGCGTGGTCCAGGTGTGGGATCAGCCCGTCGTGGTACTGCACGGTGTAGCCGCGCGCTGCCAGCCGCTTGACAACTTCCAGCGCCGACGACTCGCGCAGGTCGGCCACGTCCTTCTTGTAGGTCACGCCCAGCACCAGCACCGTGCCAGCGTCGCCGGGCTTGCCGCGCTCCCTAAGCAGCCGCGCCGTCTTCTCGATGACGAACGTCGGCATGTGATCGTTGATGCGCCCGGCCGCCTCGATCATCGCCGCCATGACGCCGTGCCGCTGGGCGATAGCTTCCAGGTAGAACGGCACGACCGGGATGCAGTGCCCGCCGACGCCCGCGCCGGGATAGTGCGGCATGAAGGCGAACGGCTTGGTATTCGCCGCCTCGATCACTTCCCAGACGCTGATGCCGATCTTGTCGCACATCTGGGCGATCTCGTTGATGAAGCTGATGTTGATGAAGCGGAACGTGTTTTCCACCAGCTTTGAGGTCTCCGCGATCTCCGGCGAACTGACCGGGATCACCTTGTCTACGAAGGAGTGGTACAGCCCTTGCGCCAGCTTTGAGCAGGTCGGCGTGATGCCACCGACCAGCTTCGGCGTGTTGCGGACGTTGAAACGGGCGTTGCCGGGGTCGATGCGCTCCGGCGCGAACACCAGGAAGTAGTCCTTGCCGACTTCAAGGCCCGTCGCCTGGAGTGTCGGCAGCATCACCTCGCGGGTGGTACCCGGTGAGCAGGTCGATTGCAGGATGACCATCATGCCTGGGTGCAGCCGCTTTGCGATGTCAGAGGTGGCACCGTGTACGAAGCGCAGGTCCGGCTGCCGGTCGTCCTTGAGCGGCGTCGGCACGGCGATCAGCACCACGTCGATCTCAGCCAGCAAGTCCAGGTTGGTCGAGGCCCGCAGCAGTTTCTTGTCGAGCAGCCCTCGGATGGTTGCGTCGTCCACGTCCGACACCGGGCTGGTGCCGGCGTTCACCGCGTTGACGCGGACGGCGTTGATGTCCAGGCCCGTGACGGAGAACCCCGCCTCGGCGATCTCAACGGCCATCGGGAGGCCAGCGTACCCCAGCCCGAGCACACCAATGCGAGCCGTCCGCTCTGCTAGCTTGCGCTCAAGCGCCTGCGCCGGGGCATCCTGCTGAACCGCCATCAACGACCCTCCGAAGCCCGCGGCGCTCAATGGCGACCAGAAGGCGACCTGCAATCAGGATAAGAACGGCGGATTCTGCCACCGTCCGCGAGACGCTGTCAAGCGTCGGCGCACATTTGCGACAGACGGAGGCGTCTGCGAACAGTCATTCGCCACCCCCGCGTAGGCACGAAGCGTCGGCCGCCCAGGGCGCACCGCTCCGGCGTTCACGCACCGGCCCTCGCAGGATACCAGGATGACCCGGTGTGCTGGACGCAACCGGTAAAACATAGGGCCATACCTATGGACAGCATAGCTGCGTTCCGGTATAGTGCGGGAGTGCGTGATGGTGGTCCCGACTGACCGGAGTATGGCGGTACCGACGATGAGCATCAAATCAACCCTGACGGACTGGTTACACGGGCGGCGTGGAGCGGATGCGCCGGCCCCGGCGGTCGCCGTCATCGCGGGCGAGCCGTTGGCAGACGATAGCCCGCTGGTGCGCGATACGGCCGAGCGGCTGCGCCAGCGTGAGGCTGCGAACGGCAGTTGGGCCGCTGAGGCCGGCGGATTGCCGCTTGAGGCGTACCTGCCGGAAGCACGGCGGCTGGTGCAGCAAGTGGCGCTCGGCGGTGGCGAGGGCGGCCCGGCCTAGCCCCCTGCCAGATTGTCGGCGCATAGCGGCCTCGTCTCGGAGGGGCGGGATTGCCTGTCCGAGGCGGGTTTGCCGCCGGCAAACCCCTACGAGGCATGGACGTATGGCCGCACGACCGGCCGTCCTCGTAGAGGCGTGGCTCTCCGAATCGCCTGCCTGATCGGCTACACTGAGCCTGCGCCTGCCACCCATGTGGGTGGTCGCGCCCCCACCTATGCCGGTTCGATTTCCGCCGCCACTGCTCCGCAACATCCAGACCTTCTTGACCATTGTCGATGAGGGTGGCTTCTCGGCGGCTGCGCGCCGGCTCGGCATCACCCAGCCGTCGGTCAGCGAGCAGGTGCGCGCCCTCGAAGAGCACTTCGGGCAGCCACTCTTTGCGCGCCCGGCCCGAAACGCCCGCCTGACCGTCGCCGGCCAGCGCGTCCGCGAGCAGGGCACGCGGGTTATCCTGGCGCTGGAGACGCTGGAGCGCGACCTTGAGGCGCTGCGTGACGGCACGGGCGGCGTCCTGACGCTGGTGGCCGGCCCGATCCCCGGCGAGTCGCTCTTGCCGCGCCTGCTCCCCGTCTTTCAGGCGCGGCACCCCGGCAGCGTCGTGCGGCTTGCCATCGCTGACACGCGGACGGCGATTACGCGGCTGCTGCGCCACGACGTCGAGTTTGCCGTCATCGGCGGACCGTTCCGCCACGAGAGGTGCGACGTGGAAGTGCTGGGCCGCAACGATCTGGTGCCCATCGCCCCGCGTCATCATCCGCTGCTGCGCCTGTCAGACGTGACGGCCGCGCGGCTCGCCGATGAGCCGCTGGTGCTGCGCGAAGCCGGCTCCGGCTCGCGGGGGGCGGTGCTGGCAGCGTTCGAGGCCGCTGGCGTGCCCGCCGAGCGCGTCCGCGTGGTGGGCGAACTTGGCAGCACCGAGGCCGTCCTGACGGCGGTGGCGGCGGGCATGGGCGTCGGCTTCGTCTCCACCTACGCGCTGATGGGTGATCGCGCCTCCCGTGAACTTGGCGTGCCGCGCATCCGTGACTTCGCGCCGGGCCGTGATCTGGTGCTCGTGTCGGACCGCAGCCACCCGCTGAGCGTCGTTGGGGCCGCCTTCCGCGCGTTCTTGCTGTCTGAGGAAGCGCGGGCGCGCATGGCGGCGCTCGGCCGGGTGCCGCCTGAACTGATCGGCCCGGCCTGACCCGTTCGTCTCCCCTTTCCCACTTCCGTTCATTCTCAGAAGCTGAACCCGCCCAGCCCGCTATTCGATGCTCCCCTCTCCCACAAGTGGGAGAGGGGCTGGGGGTGAGGGATTCATGCCCGAGCGAGAGGGACGGAGGTGAGGGGTACGCACCAACCACGCTACACTGGGTGAACGGCCCGCTTCTGGCGCGGGCCGCCTGGGAGGGATGATAGGCTATGGCGACGATCAATTCGGTCCTCGGGCCGCTCGACACCGACAACCTCGGCTTCACGCTGACCCATGAGCATGTCTTTACGGCGTCGGCGGGCATCCAGCAGACGTTCCCCGAACTGTTCGGGGACTTTGACGCGCTGACCGAGCAGGCAGCCGTCACGCTGACCGAGGCCCGGGATGGCGGTGTCAAGACGATTGTTGACCTCTCGACGATGGACCTGGGGCGCGACATCCGCTTTCTCAGCGAGATGTCGCGGCGAACGGGCGTCAACATCATCGCCGCCACGGGCATCTGGCGGGACATCCCGCGCGCGCTCTGGTTCCGCACCCCCGACGAGATCGCCGCGCTGTTCGTACGTGAGCTGACGGTCGGCATCGAGGGGACGGGCATTATGGCTGGCATCATCAAGGTGGCGAACGACGCCGAGGGCGTGACCAAAGAGGGCGAGATCATCCTGCGGGCAGCCGTGCGCGCGGCGAAGCAGACCGGCGTGAACATCTCGACCCATAGCTACGCGCCGGGCCGCGTCGGTGAGCAGCAGGTTGCCATCTTTGAGGATGAGGGCTTCGACCTGAACCGGGTATACATCGGCCACAGCAACGATACGACCGACGTTGAGTATCTGCTCGGGCTGGTCAAGAAGGGCGTCTGGCTCGGGCTGGACCGCTACCAGACGAGCGCGCCCATCGGCCCGGACGCTGAGGGCCGCACCCAGACGTTGGCCGCGCTCATCAAGGCCGGCGTGGGCGACCGTCTGATGGTGTCGCACGACTGGTCGGTGCTGGGCGTCAGCCGCACGTCCGACCCGACGATGAGCCGCACCTACAACCCGGACGGCTGGCTGTTCTCGAAGCGTCGGGTCTACCCGCGCCTGCTGGAACTGGGCTGCACTCAGGAGCAGGTGGACGCGCTGAACAACGACAACCCGCGCCGCTTCCTCGGCGGCGTCTAACCGTCCGGGCAGCCTGGCGCGCCACTGCGCGGGCCGGGCACTCCGAGCGAGCGACGTATGCACGCTCGTTGATGAGAAGTTGGTCGTTCACGGGAGCGCGGCATTGTCATGCAAAAAGAGCGGGAGTCGCTGCCTGACTATATGACCAGTACTGTGGAGATGGTCGATGCAGCGTTTCCAGGCGGGCCGACTGCGGATGACTCTTGGCCTCTGCTCGTGCTTCTGGGTGAAGGCCTGTGCCACGAGAATCTAGCACACGTTGTGAGCCACGTCTTCAAGAAGGATTTCTGGCTGGTCGCCAACGACCTCCTGGGTGCGTTGGGGCTAGAAAAGGACGGCATCGTACGCTCGCCACTCTATGCAGGCGTCCAGCAACGACTCGTGGCGTGCGGCTACGCTGAGTGGCTAGAAGCCTGCGACTGACGACCGTCAAGGTAGACATCAGGCAGAAGCTGGCGCTGCAGCCAGCAAATTGATGCAAAGATCGCTCGGCACCGACTCGGGTGCCGAACGATCTTGCGGCCGGGGCGGCCGGGGCTAGCTGGCGTACGGCTCGTCGGCGGAGGTCGGCCAGTAGCCGGCACTCCTGATAGGTGACGCGGCCGAGCGGCATGGCGTCCTGGTTTACCAGCATGTCCGTCATGGCCGCGCCCATGCCTGCGTCGAAGTGGTCGAATTGCCACAGGTTCGGGGACTCGGTGACCCCGTCGAGCGAGACACGTGGTATTCGACATGCCCGGGAACAGATTCAGCCAGATTTCCTGCGGCGCGCCTGAACACGGTGCAGCGAACACGGAGACCGTATATCAAGAGACGACGAAGTGTAGCGCGGGGGGGGGTGACCCCCCCCCCCGGGGGTAAGACCCGGCGGGGGCACACACCCCCCCCAA
>JBBQBU010000226.1:0-9023 GCA_038318015.1 Chloroflexota bacterium
ATCAGCAGCGCCTCGGCGTCCGCGTCGATGGCCGCGCCGCCGAGCAGCGTGCGGGCAAGCTGGCGGCTGTCGTCCTGCCCCAACGGCCCAAGCGCCAGTTCGACGTAGCGGTCGGGCGCGACGCGCTGGGCATGTTCACGCAGTGCCCATGACGGCGCATCGACATCCGCCCGGAAGCTGAGCACCAGCAGCAGCGGCGCATGGGCGGCCAGTTCAGCCGCTGCCTCCATGAAGCTCAGGATGCTCGGCCCGGCCCAGTGCAAGTCGTCCACCACGATCACACACGGCCCCTCGCTGGCAAGCTGCACGTGCAGCTTTGTGATGGCGCGCAGGCTGCGCCGGTGCAGTTCCTCCGGCGACAGGTCGTCAACGGCGGCCAGCGTGCCCAGGCGCGGCAGATCGAGCAGGTAGCAGAGGAACGGCAGCGCCTCGGGCACTCCGAGTGCGTCCAGCCGCGCCTGCAACCGTTCGAGCGTCGCCGCCACGAGGTCGGCAGGGTCAGCATCAGCCGGGGCCGTCGGATCGGACCCGCGCACCGCGGCCAGTTCCGTTAGCTGCTCCGCGAAGAACGCCCAGGCCCACGGCGCATACATGCGCGGCGTCTGGCCGGGCCCGTATGGCGCGGCGTGCGCCTCGCCAATGCGGATGTGCGGGTGGCGTTCCACGACCTGCCGCAGTTCGGTCAGCAATCGCGACTTGCCAGTCCCCGGCTCGCCGGTGATGATGACGACGCTGCCGAGGCCGGCGTCAAGCTGCGCCACGCGTTCTGCCAGCACCGCACGCTCGACGGCGCGCCCCACCAGCGGTACGGTCGCGGCGTCTGCCACCGGCACGGCGGTGAGCGGTCCGAGCGCGCGGTACGCCTGTACCGGCTCGGACTTCCCGCGCAGGAGCAGCGGTGGCAGTGCTTCTAGCTCAAACTGCTGCCGCGACAGGCGTGACGTTACGTCGCCCACCAGTACGCTGCCGGGATCGGCGGCCGTCTGGAGCCGAGACGCGGTGTTCACGGTATCGCCAATCACCGTGTCGTCCTGGAAGCCGCCGACTTCGCGCACGCCGGCCACGACCTCGCCGGTGTTGATGCCGATGCGTAGCTCCAGGTGCAGGCCGTGGATGCGCTCCAAGTCGCCGTTGATCTCCCCGAGAGCGGCCTGCATCGCCAGCGCGGCTTCGACGGCCCGGCAGGCATCGTCCTCGTGCGCGACGGGCGTCCCGAACAGGGCCATCACTGCGTCGCCGATGAACTTATCGACGGTGCCGCCGCGCCGCACGATCTCTTCAACCAGCCGCCCGAAGACCGCCGCCGTCACGTCGCGGACCTCTTCGGGGTCGAGCCGCTCTGCCAGCGACGTGAAACCAACGATGTCTGCGAACAAGACCGTCACCGTGCGACGCTGCTCGTCGCCACGGATGGGTGCGCGGGCCACAGGCGGGGGGGCGCTGGCCGGCCCGGTATCAGGCGCACCCAGCGGGTAGCCGCACTGGACGCAGAAGCGGCTGTCAGCAGCATTGGAGGCCGAGCAGGCCGCGCAGACAACGGCTAGCGGTGTGCCGCACTGATTACAGAAGCGGCTGCCCGGTGGAGGAGCCGCCGTACATTGAGGACACGTCATCCAGCACCGCCCGTCGCTCAAGTGTACCGAAGGGACGGGGAACACCTGCGAAATGTTGCAGGCGCGGGTGACGGAGCAGGCGCCCGCGACGTGCCAGCGGTTCAGGCCCGTTGCCGACCGGCCCGGGTGGAGGGAGCCTGCTGCCCGTGCCCCTATTTCCTCTGTGGTGCCGCGAGCCTGCCCGTGCCCCTATTTCTCTCTGCGTGGAGTGAGCCGTCTTCTCACGTGTCATCCCGACCGATCCTCGCGACTTCATGTCATCCCGACCGATCCTCGCAACTTCATGTCATCCCGACCGAAGCGAGGAACGAGCGGAGTGGAGGGATCTCGGCAGCGGAGAACCCGGACTTGAGATCCCTCCACGTCGCTCGCAGGCTCGCTGCGGTCGGGATGACATTGTGGGGACGGCGGCTCTATCCGGAGGACGGGGGAGAAGGGCAGGAGGTGAGGGTGTTCTGCCTGTGAGCCGCGCCGGGGCTAGTCGGTGAACTGCGGCGGCGGCGTGCTGCCCACCGCCCGCTCGACGGCCCGTTCCGGGGTGTCTTCGCCGCCGTCCCAGACGGGCGTGGTGAAGCGGTAGTCGTGCTTCTTGATGTACTCGTCAAGCTCGCCCACGATGGTGCCGAGCATCTCGACGGCGGCCTCGGCGAGCGCGGGCGACCCGTCGTCAGCCTGGAGCGCCAAGTCAATGTGCGGCAGGCAGAGGCCGTCGCCGGCCAGGTATTTCGCGCGCACGGCCGGGTCGTGCAGGCGGTTGCGGATGACCGCGAGATACCGCTGCTCAGCCTCCGCTTCGGCCTCGCAGCCGGGGCAGGGCGGGGTGGTGCGCGTCTCGCGGCGGCTCAGGCCGGCGCTGCCCAGCCCGGACTTTATGAGTGACGCCAGCCGCGAGCGTCCACGCCCGCCGCCAGCCGCCAACCGCTTTCGGGCGGTGTTCAGCACGTCGCGGTAGACGATGGCCGCCGCCAGTTGCCCGAACCGCTGGTGCAGGAACCGCTCGGCGTGGCCTCGACAGAAGCCGCCCGCCGAGCGCAATTGCTCGCGCAAGTCCAGGTCGTTGACCTGCTCGTAACAGACAGACGTCAGGTAGGCGTCCACGGCTTCGGTGGACAGCCGGCAGACCGGGCAACCGGGCTGCCCGAACGCCTCAACCAGATCGTGCTCGCCGGCGTGACGGCGAGGCTTACGGGCAGTCATGCTGGCGCGGTGCCCCGGTGCTTACTTGAGCGGGCGCAGCGAGAACGCGGCGACGTCACCCAGGTTGACCCAGACGTGTTGCCCGCTGGTTGCCCAGCCGTCCGTGAAACTGCGGGCCTTGCCGGCCGCAACGTCAGCCGTGAGGTGCTCGGCAAAGGCAGCCAATGACTCCGCCGACAGGGCGTCGTCAAACTCGGTGACGGCGGTGATAGAGCCGCCGTTCTTGAGGACGAAGGTCAGTTCGAGCCGCTTGCTATGGTCCCGCGAGATTCCGAAGGCCTGGCGGCCGATGCCGAGGCCGGCGCGGGGTGCAGCCGCCCCTTCAGCCCGAATGTGCGCGATGTCGTCCACAGGCTCCTCCGTCGCGTTGCGTGGTGCGGCAGCATGTGGCAAGTCGGTGCCACAGCGCGTCTGAGGAACCGTAGCATGCCAGCACCCGGACAGACGAGTTAGCGGCGGGGCGTGATGTGAAAGGCGGCGGAGCCGCTCGGCTCCGCCGCCTGAGGGTCGTGCGGCGCCCGGCAACCCCCGAGAGGAGAAAACCCCCTCCCCGCGTAAGCGGGAGAGGGGGCCGGGGTTGGGGGAGGTTACTCCTGGGCGGCGGCCAACTGCTGCCGAATCCGCTCCAGCCGCTGCGGTCGGTCGCTGGTGAACTTCTGGATGCCCGCCAGCAGCCATTCCTGGGACAAGTGCGCCTCGTCGATCACCTCGTCAAGGGTGCCGCCGGTGCGCCACCGGTCGTCCCAGTCGCTGGACATCGCGTACTCGTCGGCGATGCGGTGGGTCACCCAGTCGCGCATCAGCCGCCGCGAGCCGTTGGTGATGTAGGTCATGTCCACCCGGTCGCCAGGGGTCAGAATGGAATCCTGGTAGCTCTTGGGCTGGCGCAGGAACAGTTCAGGACTGACGGCCGCCACCAGCTTGACGTTCAGACCAAGTTCGTCCAACTTCGGCAGGATGCGCACGGTGTTGTAGGTGGACATCGTCCCCTGCACCAGAATCGTGCCCATCTTCGGCTGGCCGGACTTGTAGTCGCGCAGCAGGTACGCGCCCTTTGCCGCGTCGAAGTGCGAGCCCATGCCGAGCGCCGCGCGGTCCGGAATCACGATTGGCGGGCGGGTCAGGTGCAGCGCGACCACGTGGGCATCCGTCGCCATCGCCGCTGCGATCAGCACCGGAACCTCGTTGTGCTCCCACGGGATCAGGTTGATGGTGTGGCCCTCGGGGAACAACTGCGTGACGCCCGTGGCGAAGATGCCGAAGTGTGTCCGCGAGTCTTCGGCCGTCTCTGGCCCGGAGTGCCCAGCGACCCACAGCACCTTGCCGACCTTGAAGTCCGAGTCCTGGGCGATCTGGCTGAACAGCCGCATCGCGCCGTACTTCAGGTAGCTGAACGACGCATAGGTCGAGTGCGCGGCGAAGAACCCGTCGAACTCCTCGTACGGCGTCTCCGAGAGGTTGACGCAGGCGATGCCCGCCGACATGCCGGAGTTCGTGAACTCCGTGATCTCCTGGGGCAGTAGCGATCCTTCAAGGTTCTTGTTGCGGTCGTAGCGGCCCCACCCCTTTTCGCCGCCGAAGCCGTTGGCGAAGCCGGAGATGTTCGTGGACTCTGCAAGGTCAGCCGACATGCCGATGAACAGCGGTCGGCCGTACTCCTTCCGCCCAAACGAGTTAACCCAGGCACCCCACTTCGCCAGCCCAGCGCGGTTCGGCGCGCTGGTGCCCGGCTTCACGAACATGTCTTCCGGGTAGTTCTTGAAGTCCCACAGGCGGGGATCGTTCCAGGGGTTCTTGGACGTATCCAGGCGGAAGCTGGGGATCTCCTGCGGCACGGACTCGCCAAGTTCGACCAGCCGGTCAGAGAGGTAGTCCACCAGGGCCTCGTCGGAGGTGATGACGTCCGCGATGGCCGCCAGGTTGGCTTCGAACTGAGACTGATAGGCCGGGCCGGCCGCCGGGGTCGGGGCCGCGTCGTCCTCGCCAACCCAGTGCGCGCCGTACTTCTCGGCAAACTCGCGGCGGCCCTGCCAGTAGATCGGGTCGTGCAACTTGTGCGGTACGCCGTGGGACTTGTAGCCGGTGACGCCGTAGCCGTGGCCCTTCGTCGTCTTGAACCAGACCATGCTCGGCCGCTGGTCCGGGTTCGGCTCCTCGACGGCGGCCATGATCGCCTGCGCGGCGGAGCGCATGTCGTTGCCGTTTTCGGTGCCGTGCACCCGGAATCCGTACGGCTCGAACCAATCGACCGGTGTGCCGTTCACCACGTCACTCGCCTGGAACTCGTCAATGCCGTAGTCGTTCCAGTCGATCAGGTAATACAGGTTGTCCAGGCCCAGGCCGAACGCGCTGTTCTTCGTCTCGTGGCTGGCCCCGGCGGTCAGGCCGCCCTCGCCCTCAACCGCGAAGACCTTCACCCCGTCCGCGCCTGCTCGCTTCAGCGCGATGGCCTCGCCAGCCGCCGGCGGCGACCCGTGGCCGCTCGGCCCGGTGTTGAACTTCAGGAAGAGGGTCTTCCCCTCCATCTCGGCGTGGCCGGCGAGGCCACCGCGCCGCCGGAAACCGAGCAGGTCGCGCCAGACCAACTGCCGCGTCTCAGCTTCCGGCACCGCGTACTTGGGGTTGCCGGTCCGCTCGTACCGAGCCTTGAGAGCCGTGTTGTACGCCGCCAGCATCGTGTAGATCAGCGGAATGGTGTGCCCAGCAACCAGGATGAACTTGTCGCCGAATCGCTTCTCCGGGTTGCGGACGTCCCAGCGCATCGCGCCGCTGAGGGTCAGGGCAACCATCATCTGAATCTTGGAGCGGGAGCCGCCGGGGTGGCCGGTCTGGCGGTAGTTCAGGGTCACGTCGATAAACTGCGCGATGCAGTCGCCGATCTTCTCCCAGTGCGCGATATGTGGATCTATCGCGGCCAGTCGGGTATCAGCAGGTGACTCGGGATGAGCAGTCATTGGCATATCCCCCACGATTTCATCCGATTCGGCGTCGGCCGTGCAGGGATGTACCCATGCCACCGGGCGACCGACCGGGATTCTACATCCTCGCATCGCGGCGCGTAGTCCAGATTACGTTGTGAACGCCAGGATACAACGACAATCTCACGGTGGATGCATCACGCCGGCTTGGAAATCTCGCCCGTTGCCCGCTACGACGCTCACCCCGCCAGGGCCGGGAACAAAGTCGCAGCCAGTCGTGTTATCGTCGCCGGGCCAGTCTGTCTGCTGCCGGCGACGACGGCCCGGTTGACCTGACACCTACAATGGGCACCTACAATGCCCGAGACGATCCTGCGGTTGGGGTGAGGCGCGTGAGCCTGCGGCTGTACAACACGTTGAGTCGGACCACTGAGGCGTTTCGACCAGCGGGCGATGAAGTCACGATGTACGTGTGTGGCGTCACGCCCTACGATACAGCCCACCTCGGCCACGCGTTTTGCTACGTGTCGTTCGACGTGTTGAGTCGGTTCCTCCAACACCAGGGCCACAAGGTCCGCTACATCCAGAACATCACGGACATCGACAACGACATTCTCCGCAAGGCGAAGGAAGTCGGCAGGCCGTGGGACGAACTGGGCAACCACTACGTCAAGATCCATCAGACGGCCCTCGACGCGCTCGGCGTGCAGCCGCCCGTGGCGTACCCCCGCGCGACCGAGAACATCCCGCAGATGGTCGAGATGATCGACGCGCTGATCATGCGTGGCCACGCCTACGAGGTGGACGGAAACGTCTACTTCCGCGTCGCCAGTGACCCGAACTATGGCTGTCTGGGTCGCTTCTCGCTGGACGAGATGGCCGAGCGGCTGACTGAGACCGGCGACCCGTCCGACGACCCGCGCAAGGAAGCCCCCATCGACTTCCTGCTGTGGCAGGCCGCGCAGCCCGGCGAGCCAACATGGCCGAGCCCGTGGGGGCCGGGGCGACCTGGATGGCACATCGAGTGCTCCGCCATGTCGATGCGCTACCTGGGCGAGAGCATCGACATCCACGGCGGCGGCGGCGACCTCGTGTACCCGCACCACGAGTCGGAGATCGCGCAGTCCGAAGCATGGAGCGGCTCGCGCCCGTTCGCGCGCGTCTGGATGCACATTGGCATGCTCCGGATGGACGGCGAGAAGATGAGCAAGTCACTGGGCAACATGGTGTTCGTCCATGACCTCATCAAGACGTACCGCCCCGAGGCGATCCGCCTGTACCTGTCGGGCGTTCGGTACCGCGACGTGCTGGAATGGGATCCGGCGGCGCTAGATGCGAGCGAGGAACTGGTGACGTTGCTGCTGGCAGCGGCCGGCGCGCCCGCGTCCGCAGCCGACGCGACCCAGACCGACAGCGCGACCGGCAGCCCCGTCAGTCCCGAGCCGATGCGGCAGCAGTTCGTTGCCGCGCTCGAAGATGACCTGGATTCGCCAACGGCTATCGCTGCCCTGCGCGTCCTGGCCGACGCGATCATCGACGGGCGGCAGCAGGGCCAGCCTATCGCGCAGGCCCGGCAGGTGCTACGCGAACTTGCCAGCATCCTGGGCGTGGTGCTGCCGGCCGCCTGAACGGTCCACTCCGCAGCAGCATGGCAGGGCGTACCGGTGGCGGCGGCACGTCACGAAGCCGCCACAAGCGGTCGTTGGTTGCCCACTTCGCTCCGGCACGCGCAGAGGCGATTGCGCGGAAGTGACCGATGCGACGACGCGCCGGCCACGTATCGAGTGAGCCGGCCTCGGCACCGGCGTCTCCAGGTCACAGGATCGTCACAGTGAAGGAGTCGCTGGCGGAGAAACAGTGACCGTTCCATGGCACGGGAGTTGCCGGTAGTAGAGGTTCAGTGTAGGTGTGCGTCCGCGTGCCCGGGGCGGTGCTGAAAGGTTGCCGACATGTGCATTCCCATCGAGCTTGACGTTCCCGTCGTAACGCTAGACCGACACGAGATCGGGATTGCCCGCGAGATCCTGTGCCCGTGCCCCGGCGACCTGGGCAGCGGCGCGGCCGCTTCGGACGCACACGACACGTCGTCGCACGGTGCGAACGACCTCTGGCTGCGCGTGACGCGGTCGGCACGTTCCGACCTGTACATTCCGTTCAGCGAGATCGCCGAAACCCGTGCTGACGGCGTGCGCCTGCGGATGACCGAAGCTGCGCTGGCCGGCACCGCCTGGACGCGCCCGCCGGCTGAGGTGCCCGTCCCGGCCTGACGCCGTGCCCACGACGAGCGCCCCGAAAACTCCTGCCCGTCGGCTGCGCCGGCCGATATGATGCTCGGTGCAAGGGTGACCTGACGCCGGTCCGGCGTCGCTGCCGGTCGCCCGGATATGGCCGTGTGCAGGCAGCCGAACACAGGACCATCTGCGGGCCGAGGCCGGGGGAGAGATCATGCAGCGTCGTGACATGCTCCGCGCGCTGGTGACGATGCCGCCCCGAATGAGGATGGCAACGAAGACGCTGGACCGTCTGGCCGGCTGCCGAACAACATCGTCGGGTTGAACGTGACGCACATGGACTCGGCCAGACTGGGACAAGCCGGCCCGCCGGCCCGCCGGCCAGCCCCGGCGAACTGGCGACGAACTCGCCCGAAGAGCCGGCCTTGCCGACGTTCCGCATCGCGAACACGGGCGGCGAGGGTGCTCGCCTGCGCTCGGAGCCGTCCACGGCGGCCGAGGCGGTTGCCGTGCTGCCAGACGGCACGATGGTACAGGCGCTCGGGCCGGAGCAGGACGCTGGTGGGCAGTTGTGGCGCCCGCTGCGGACGGCGGACAGGCAAGAGGGCTGAGTCCCTGGCCCAGCGACCTTAACCTGATCTTCTACCTGGCGCGGCCCCTCGACGCCCCGGCCGATGCGTAGCTGCCAGCACGCGGTAGGCGCGCTAACCACCAGGCGCGTAAACCGGTCGCGAGTCGTGGGGGGGTCTCTCCACGGTGCATCGTGTTGGCCCCCCAACTTGCCGGCTCTTCCGGCGCTATCCTGACGATTCGTCGGGTAGGCCGTTCCCTTTTTCTAATTTCTCGCGTTTCCTGGAAGACATGTCTGGGAATGGCGCAGACGGCGACCATCCGGGTGCCGCCGTCACCGAACGGGGACGGGCAGCGACGAGCACGAGACACGCCCCGAGCACGTACCTGCACGTGGCGTGGCGGACGGCTCACGGTTCGTCCTGCGTGCGCTGGACGTGATAGACGGGGAACTGGGGAACTGCAATGGCGAATTTGACGGACCTGTACCGAAT
>JBBQBU010000227.1:0-9014 GCA_038318015.1 Chloroflexota bacterium
GGCCAGTCCACGAGATAGACGCGCTCCGGCGTGAGTAGCACGTTGTCGGCGCGGGTGTCGAAGTGCAGCAGCGTCTCGCCGGCCGCCGCCACCGGAGCTGCTGCTTCAATCTCGGCCAGCGCCGCGAGATAGCGCGTTGACCACTCGTCCAGACCGGGTCGCGGCTCACGTGCGAGGCGTTGCCAGCCGCCGCCGTGCCGTTCCAGCCAGCGGACAATCGAATCGGCCACGGCCTCGGGGACCGGCGAGGGCGTCAGGCTCTCGGCCAGCGCCGCCATCGCGTCGAGCACGCGGTCAAGCTCGGCGGCCTGCCAGGGCACGGCCGGCTGCCGTCCCTCCACATCCTCAAAGACCAGCACAACCCAGCCGTCGCGGTTGTCCTCCGTGGCACCCTCGTCGAACGACCAGAGCAGTCGCGGCACCGGGGCGCTGGCCGGCAGCGCCCTGGCAATGCGAATCTCGCGGCGGTGGAAGCGCGGCGCGTCCGGGTTCGGGGTGCCGCAGACGGCCTTGACGAAGACGCGCCGGCCGTCCACGGTCAGCAGGCGCGCGGCCACCCCCGGCGAGAAGCCGCCGGTCTGGGTAGCCGCCGTCTGCACCGGGCTGCCGAGCCAGCCCTCAACAGCCCCCCGGACATGATCAGGGAGCGCCTCCCAGGCGATGCGCGTCCCGGCCGCCGGCGGTCCGCTCATGATATGGAGGAGACAGGAGTCAGTACACAGGAGTCAGGAGGCGGCAACGCCAGCGGTGCGGGGGACACTGCAACACACGTGCAAGGCATCAATTCTCCTGGCTCCTGGCTCCTATTGCAGCTTGCCGCGCCCGACGATCGGCCACGCCACCTCGACGATGCCGTCGCGGACGCCGTACATCGTCTCGTGCAGCACTACCGTCGCGTCGGTGTACCCGACGCACCACTCCAGGCGGTCGCCCACCTTGATGTCGGTGTTCGGCTCCGTCAATTCGATGACGCCATGCTCGGCCGACATCCGCACTTCCTTGACATTCGCCAGCCCCTTCGGCTGCGGCATGATGCCCTGCGTGCTCAGCGACTTGAAGCCCGAGTCGGTGATGACTCGCGTCGGGTTCGGGCGGCTGATGACCGTCGCCAGCACCGTCATCGCCATCGGATGATCGATGTTGAAGTTGTTGCGGTACACCAGATCGCCGTAGATGCCGCCGCCGGCCTCAATCTCGGTGACGCCGTGGACGGCCGCCGAGAACGGGTAGGTGCCGGTGCCGCCGCAGGAGATAATGTTCACGTCGAGGCCAGCATTCCGACAGTCGCGGGCGGTGTCGAGCAGCTTGGTCACGGCGGCCTCGACCGTCGCGCGCTTCTCGTCCTGATCTTGGATGCGCAGAGCGTGGCCTTCCCAGGCCATCATGCCCTCAAACTTCAGCCCCTTGCGGCTGGCGACTTCCTTCGCCAGCGCGACCGACGGCGCGCCGGGCTGGGTGCCGCACCGATTCAGCCCCAGGTCAACTTCGATGACCGTCCGGATCTTGACGCCGAACTCCTGCCCGGCCGCGTCCAGCAGATCGACGTGTTCGACGCAATCCACCACGGCGATGGGGTCGGCCTGCTTGGCGAGGTTCGCCAGCCGCGCGGCTTTGCGCTTGCCGACGACCGGCCCGGTGATCAGGATGTCGCGGATGCCGGCCGCCGCCATGACCTCGGCCTCGCTCAGCTTCGCCACGGTGACGCCGTGCGCGCCGGCTGCCAGCAACTTGTAGGCGATGGCCGGAATCTTGATCGCCTTGGTGTGCGGCCGCCAGCCAACGCCGTGCTCCCGGAAGAGGCCGGCCATCCGGGCGATGTTGGACTCTAGTACGTCGAGATCGACGAGCAACGCGGGGGTTTCTAGCTCAGAAAGGGGAGCGCCGACAGACATGGCCGCCTCCAGCAGAGTACAAGAACGTCGTGCTGAGAGAGGGTACCCCGCCAGGGCACTGTGCGGCATGGTGGCGCGACTCCGAGCCAGGGCGATTGCATCACGTGACGTGAACTCTTTTCGATCGAGGCGTTCTCGTACCTCTGACGAGGGTTTCCAGGGCTCCCACGAATGAATTGGAGCATCTAGGCCTGAAGAAGTCGTGACATTGCACAATGTTGATGCCTGATACTGCTCGTTGCCGTGCAGAGCGGGAACGGTAAAAGTAATGCAATCATCCTGGACTCCGGGGCGGGGCGGCGGTCACAAATGGTCGCGCCCAGACCCTTGCGTTCTCTGTCGGCCTCGTGGCCTGTGAGGCGGCCGGCAAAACAAGACTCCCGATGTCGAAGCGGACCGGTGCTCCTACTGCACAGTCAGTCGCAGGATCTGGTCGTCGTTTGCCTTCGGCTGGCCCCGACCGTCCTTGTTACTCGTCGTCAGGTAGATCGCGCCGTCCGGCCCTTCGACCACTTCGCGCAGCCGGCCGTACTCGCCCTGGAGATGCCGTTCGACGGCGACGACGGCCTGCGGGTTCATCGGGTCGAAGGTGACGCGGTACAACGACGCGCCGCGCAGCCCCACAAACAGCAGCGAGCCGGCCCACGGCCCGGCCGACACGAACGTTGCGCCGCCGGGCGCCCAGACGGTATCGCGGCCGGTGCCGCTGTGCAGCAGCGGCGGGATTGTCCCTTCGGCCAACTGGTCACCAGTCACGAGCGGCCAGCCGTAGTTCTGGCCCGGCACAATGACGTTCAGTTCGTCGCAGCACGACTGCTGCAGGCTCGGCCCGTGCTCCAGCGCGAAGAGCAGGCCGGTGCCCGGTTGCCACGCCAGCCCCTGCGGGTTGCGGTGGCCGTACGAGTAGACCGCCGAGCCTGGGAACGGGTTGTCGCTCGCGATCGAGCCGTCGAGGTTCAGTCGCAGGATCTTGCCATTGTACGACTCGACGCTCTGCGCCAGATCCTGGCTGCTGCTGTCGCCCATGGTGAGGCCAGTGTCGTTGGCGAGCCGGGTGCCGCCGACGCAACCGGCAGCGGCACGGCGGTGGTTGTCGAGAGCGTGAGCATGGCGGCCAGCGGCAGCCAGCCGAATCGGCGGAGCGGCATCATTCTCACCTTTTCGCATGCGGCGGGGCGTTCTGCAACGATGCAGATGCCCTGGCAAGCTTGGTGCCGCATGATGCAACCGGTTTGGAATGTTGGCGATCAGGAGGGGCAGGCGCGCAACTGGTACGCCGTGTTTGGCGCGAGCGAGATGGAGATGCCCGCCGCCAGCTTCGAGCCTTCGGTGCTGATCAGCGTGCCTTCGGGCATGGTGAGAGCATAACGATGCGACGGCTCCACGGTCCACCATTCGGGCCACTGGTTCAGGCGCGGATAGTCCTCGGCCAGCCCGACGTGCAGGCGGTGGCGCGGCACATCAAACACGATCTCGCCACGCCAGACCTCTTGCGAATGCAGGTGCAGGCTCAGGCAGGGGCCGTCAACGGCCGCCCCGATGGCAACGCTGGGTGTCCACGGCTCCAGGCGCACGCCGCGCGTGAGCGACAGGCCGTACAGCATTGTCGTGCGGATGAAGTTGCCGTCGATGTTCTCGTCGGTGACGCTACCGTCGTCGTGCTGGAAGCCGTACAGCACGGCCACTTGTTCGTCGATCCAGTCGGCCGCCACCGGGTCGTCGATGTAGCGCAGCAGGTACAGGGCGCTCTCCAGGGTGTCGGCGTAGCCGTCCATGTCGCCGTTCTCCCACTGGTAGAAGTCCACGGTGGTCACGGCGCGCAGCATCGTCGCGGAGGCCTGGTCAAAGCGGGCGGCCATCGTGAGATCAGCGCCGGGCGCGTCGCGCTCGGCGCGCGCCTGGTCGAGATACGCTTGCCCCAGGTAGCCCCAGTTGTCGCTCAGGTCGCGGTCGCGCACCTTGCCGCTCGGGACGTCGATGATGCTGAACCACAGGCCTTCGGGCGTGCGGCCCTTCTGCAACAGCCGGTCAAGCATCTTGTTGATGGCGATGCGGTGCGCGCCGGCCTCCGGCAGGCCGAGATGCGTCTCGACGCGGTGCCACTCGACGAGTCCGGCCACGACTTCGTTGCCGTGGTCGCCCAGGTAGAAACGGCGCGGGCCGATCGGCTCGTTCTCCATGAAGTCCCAGCGGTGCGGCGGGATGTACTCTGTGGTCGGCAGCGCGTGGTCGAGGTAGGCAATCGAAATCTGCCGGCCCATCTGGAGGTAGCGCGGATCGCCGGTGGCCCAGGTGAGCCGGGCGAGCGCCTGCAACGCGCTGCCGTTCACCTCGGCGGCCGGCGACGGGATGAGGCCGGCTGGGGTGCGGACCTCAGACGCGTCGATGACGGCATCCATCACTTCGGCCAGGCGGCGCAGCCACGGGTCTGGCCCGAGCGCTTCGAGCATCGGCAGCAGGCCGTCCTTGGCGTACTCCACGGCGTTGAGCATCGCCTTCTCTGGTTCGCGGTCAACTGGCAGCAGCGTGTCAAGCGACACGTCCACGGGGAAGCCGCTAGTCAGGCGACGCTCGGCGGCGAGCGTCCCCAGGATTTCGTCGTATCGGTCGGGTAGCAGGAAGCGGGTGCCGATGCCCAGGAACGGGAACAGGTCGGAACCGGCATCGCCGTAGCTCCAGACGCGCCCGCCCGGCTTGAGGGTGTGCGGGAACAGGCCGGTCGACTGGTCGCGGCGGTCGAGCCAGCGCGTGGTGACGCTGGCCGCGCGCTCAAAGGCTTCGGAGGCCAGCACCGAGTTGAGCCGGGCGATCTCGTAGGCGTTGCCCTCAGCACGAGACTGCGCGCGTTGTGCCAGCAGCGCCCGCCGATTGCGAAGTGCCTGCGCAATGACAGTCGTCGCCAGCGACCCATCATTGGCGAACTCGCTCAGGTCGTTTTCGCGCTCGGCCTGCCGTACCAGTGCGGGGTTCGCCGTGAATGGATCATTGTTGTCATTGTCTGCATCCTGATCGCGGGGTTGCGCCAGGGCGACAGGAGGGCGCACTATCGTCGCCACCAGCGCCGCCACGAGGAGCATTGCGAGAGACAACAGCAGGGCTGAGAGGAGCGGGAACGGTGTGCGCGGCAATGGGCCGACAAGCTGCGGCCGGCGCGGCCGTGGTGCAATCGGCATCCGGGCTTCATCCTGGCTTCATGTTCTCGGTATCGTCGGATCATTGAGCATCGTGGGGGCTGCCGTCCAGTAATTCACGCCGAACTGAGAGAAGTTGAGACGCGAGTGGCGCATCGTAGGAGCGAAACGCCGTGTCGCCCGCCTCGTCCGGCCCGCGTCTGCGAGCTTGGCAGCGCCACGCCCTTCGACTTTCGACGCTCGTCATCAGTCCAGCCCGAGCATCCACCGGGCGATGGTGAAGTACATGAAGAGCCCGGTGCCGTCTACCAACGTCGTGATGAACGGTGCCGACACCACGGCCGGGTCAATCTTCAGGCGGCGCAGCGTCAGCGGCAGGACACCGGCGACCAACGCCGCCTAACTGGCCGACCACGTGCCGCCTGGCTGCCTGTCGGGCTGGGCCGCTAGGGCAGGATTTCGACGTACCCGTCCGTTCCATGCACGCGGATCCGCTGCCCATCCCGGATCAGCCGGGTGGCATGGTCCACTCCCACGACGGCCGGCAAGCCGTACTCTCGTGCGATCACCGCGCCATGGGTCATCAGGCCCCCCACCTCGGTCACTATGCCCGCAATCGCGACGAACAGGGGGGTCCAACTCGGGTCCGTATAGGCGGTTACCAGGATGTCGCCCGGTTCGAGATCGGCCTCTGCAATGTCAAGGATGACGCGGGCCCGCCCCTCGATGGTCCCGGCGGAAACCGGTAACCCGACCAGCGCGCCGGCCGGCACATCGTAGCGTCGGTACGCACCGGCGATGGCCTCCCCGTCCGACGTGAACACCCGGGGTGGCGTGAGCGCCTGATACGACTTGAACGCGTACTTGCGCTGGCGGATGAGTACGTCATCCACCTGATTCGTGCGCACGACGTCGTGGAGTTCCTGGAATCTGAGGAAGAAGATGTCTTCCCGCTCACGCAGCACGTGGGCTTGGACGAGACGCTCGGCCTCTTCCATCAGGGCCTGCTTGTAGACGAAGTAGCGGCTGACCCAGTCGTACTTCGGATACTCCCGGTACCCGGCGAAGGCGCGGACCCGGTCGATCATCCGCTTAGCCTCCTCGGCCTTCTGTTCCCCGTCTGGGATGGTCCGCAGGCGCTCTAGCAGTTCCTGTTCCTTCTTCTGGGCCTGCTGCCGCCCTTGCTCAAAGCGCCGCTCGCCGGCGCCCGGCTCGAAATTCTTGATGTTGCCGAGGATCATCGGCACGAGCGTGGTGGGGCGTTCGCTCCAACGCGGCCTGGTGATGTCGATCTCGCCGACGCAGCGCACGCCATATTGCTCGAGGAACGCCTGGATGGCGTCGCGCGCCTCTCGCCCACCCGCGAGCCTGGGCAGGTTGTCCAGGAAGCCCTCGTCACTCTGGTCCTTGAGGTGCTCCAGGAACGCCACCACCTCCGGATAGGGGCGGATCACATCGGCGACGTCCAGGAGCGCCAGCCCCATCTCCGACGTGACGTTATTGGGGACGGACTGCGCGACCGTGTCGGCCGCGCTCTTCTCGCCCAGCCACGCCTGTAGCCGGTCGTTGAGCCACCAGGCTGCCTCTATCCCCGCCATGATCGCCTGGAGGCTCCGCGGATCGTGCAATATGTGCGTCAGCTCCTGGATGTCCGTCAAGATGAAGTCGAATAGCTCCGGTCCGGACTTCGTCCGGATGTCGCGCCTGGCGGCGGCGATGGAGGCCTGGGCGCGCCCGATCAGTTCGCCGACGATGGCCGGGTCGATCTCGCTCGGGGCGGGCGGAACGACGGGGGGCGGCGCCCCGCCGGGCCCCTCGTCCGGGATTGACGGGATGAAGTCGCCCCGATCGAGGACGGTCCGCATCGCGTCCTCGATCAGCGGATCGTATCGCCCCAGCATCCCTATGAAGTTCTCACGGCCCGCCGGCGAGGCCAGCATCCGGGTGACATCCACGAACAGCCTCCCGCCAGCCTCGGACATCGGCGCGCGGGTCGTCAACTGCCAGAAGGAGAGCCCGAGGGGCTTCATGGGGTCGGTCATCATCTGCTGATGCCCAACGGAGACGTAGACGTGGTTCTCGCCGTCGCCGGCCTCGGGGATCGGGAACAGCGCGGTGATCGGCCGGCTCTGGACGATCTGGAACTCATCGTCGACCAGGCACCATTCGATGTCCTGGGGACGGCCGAAGTGCGCTTCAATCCGCCGGCCTAGCTGCGCGAGTCGCACGACCTGCGTATCCGTCAGCGCCGGCTGGCCCTGCCGCGCCGGCTCGATGGTCTGCTCCTGCGTCCCGCCGGCCGGCGCGGCGTAGATGGCACGCTGCTTGGTGCCAATCGTCCTGGCGACGATCTCGGCGTTTCGCACCGTGTACGTGTCCGGGTTCACCAGGCCGGAGATCAGGGCCTCGCCGAGGCCGAAGCTGGCTTCCACGGAGGCGACCTTCCGATTGCCCGTGACGGGGTCGGCCGTGAACAGGATGCCGGCCGCCTGTGGGAAGACCATCTGCTGCACGACCACAGCCATCTGGACCTTCCGGTGGTCCAGGCCGTTCCGCAGGCGGTAGGTTACGGCCCGCTCGGTGAAGAGCGAGGCCCAGCACCGCCTGACGTGCTGAAGGATCGCCGCCGGCCCCACGACGTTAAGATACGTGTCCTGCTGGCCCGCGAAGGAGGACGTCGGCGAGTCTTCTGCCGTCGCACTGGATCGGACGGCGTACGCAGCTTGCTCGCCGAGCTGGGCGAGCGGGCCGGTAATTGCCGCCGCCAGATCGTCGGGAACGGCGATCTCTTCGATGGTCCGGCGGATCTCGGCACTGAGCGCGCGGATTGCCTCCCGGTCGTCCGGCTTCAGGTGTGACAGCTGATCGAGCTGATCATCAATCGACGGCGCTGCCGCCATGATCCGCTGGAAGGCGTTGGTCGTCACGCAAAAGCCAGCCGGCACCCGGAGGCCTTCGATCCGCGAAAGCTCCCCCAGGTGCGCGCCCTTACCGCCTACGGTTTCGACCTGTGTCTGGTCAATCTGCTGGAAACCCAACACGTAGCAGCCCATCCGCTCCCTCCCTGGTGTATGCGTTCTCTAAAGTGCGTCGCAGCGCCTCACCGAACCCCCCATCCGGTTCAAGGAATGAATCCCGAGCACGTCGCGGCGTAGGACCCATTCCAGCTCCTCGGCCAACTCGACCTCAGCGATCAGGTAGCTGGTCGCCGGAACCCACCCGGGTCACTCAATGCCGGCGTCCTTCCGCACCAGACTGCGTCCACCATCGCAGGCGACGAGGTATTCCACCCACGGCGACGGGCCGACGGATAGCTCCGCGTAGACGCTGGCATCGTCCTGCGCGAATCCCGCTTCGTCACGTCAGCGATAGATCAGGATCCCCAGATCGCCAGCCCACTCGGCCAGGATGCACTTGATGTGCTTCTGCGACAGCGCAAGCCCACAGATGTACAGAGTGGGAAGGTCGCAGATGTCCACATGGGGCTAGCGGAACCGGGTGACCTCAGCCACCTGTGGCGGCGAGAGCAACAAATCGGCCAGGGCCACCAGCGGTTGGACGTCCGCGCGACCCATACGTCGGCAATCGAGACACGCATGTCGCGACCCCCATGTCCATAGAATCTCGAACAGGACAGCGATTCTGCCGCACGACCCTGGTCTTGCCGCAAGCCCCCATGTGCGATATATTCTTGAAGTGGGGAGGAGCGGCTACGTTCCTCCCCTTTGCTTGTTTCCTGCCGAGGGATAACGTCTTCGCGAAGCGATGGCGCGCCATGTACACCAACCTCTCGGTTGTGCTGCCTCACCATGTCAGGGGTGGGAGCCGGTGATAATGCGTGCGGCTCCTGGCTTCGTGTCAGTCCAGCCCGAGCATCCACCGGGCGATGGTGAAGTACATGAAGAGCCCGGTGCCGTCTACCAACGTCGTGATGAACGGTGCCGACACCACGGCCGGGTCAATCTTCAGGCGGCGCAGCGTCAGCGGCAGG
>JBBQBU010000228.1:0-8997 GCA_038318015.1 Chloroflexota bacterium
AACGCCGGCTTTCGCCTGCCCGGTATACGAGGAGACACGCGTGCCATCCTCTTGCACCCACACGAGGTATTCGCCCTTGCTCAGGCTGACCTTGCCGTGCGGCGTCTGCACGATGACCTCTCGGCCGTACGGCAACCGGCCCGCGACATTGAAGTGCGCCGCGCCTTCGATGATGCCGACGATCAGGCGCGTGTGGTCGGCGTTGAACTTGCCGACGCGCAACATGCTCAGCTCCATGCGGGTGTTGCCCATCAGCCGCACCGTCGAGCCGTCGAACAGGTCAAGCGACGCGCGCCCGTTGTCGCCAACCTCGATCAGGCCGCCTTCGTCTGCAGTCATGCCAGGGCGCGCCCTGACCTGGTCTGCCGTGGCCGGGCTGCCATAAAAGACGGTGCCGCGATTAACGGTGAGGACGGCGGGCGGCGACTCGGTGGCATTGCGTCGGTACGTCCAGCCCGTGACGGCAATGGAGCCGGCCAGCGTACACCAAACACCAAACGCCACCATGAGCCAGACCCAGGCCCGTTGGCGTGTGCGTGCTGCCGATCGCGCGTGGTCGGTGGCCGAGCCACCCGACCGCGCAGCGGTAACCTCGGGGATCAACGTCGACATATCCAGGAGGCGCGCCCCAGTGCTGCGTGTGCCCAGTCTACCAGAGAGCGGGAACAGCGAGCCACGGATTGCAGCCGCACAGGCGGTAGCGGTGACGCGGACGTGGCACGGCCCGCGAGCAACCTGAACGCGCGCCCTGGCCCTGGGCACAATGGCATCTGCCGGGGCGGATAGGAAGTCGAAGGTCCGCCGCTCCTGTCATCCCGACCGCAACGAGCCAGTTCGGCTACGGTCGGGATGACAAATTAGGTCTGGGACGCCTGCTCGAATGCATGCCGAAGGTCGTCAGGGTCCGTATGGCATCGGCGGAGGTTGCCCCCCGGCTTTGGGTTAGACCGGCGGTGTGGGGCAGTTGACGGTGTAATTCCAGGCCGTGCCAGACGGCCCCGTGACGATCACCGTTATAAGCGACGAGGTACCGCTGAATGACAGATTGACCGTGGCACCGCCAGAGACCGACCCCGTGTCGAGCAGTGGGCTGCCCATGTAGATGACTTCGAAGCGATCAGGCACCGAGAACGCTTGATAGGTGAAGACGAACGAGCCACTGGTGGTGCCAAGCTGATGCACGGTGGTAGTGGTACCGACGCCGCCGCTGACCGTCGCGACATTACACGGCTGCGGTCCCGGCCCGTGCGGTGCCGAGATGACGGGCGGCGGATCCCGCTGCTCGTCATCGTCGCGGTGCTGCTGGATGCGCGTCTCCTGCTCCTGGCGCTGGCCCGCCGGCGTTTGCCCGGCCGGAACACCAGTTGAGTCACCTTGAACCTCCTGCTGCGTAGACGTGACAGCTTGGGTGGCGGCGTTGAAGAGATCCTCAGAGCGAGAGACCGAAAATGCCATACAGGCCGAGTCGAGTTTGCCGCCTTCGACGACCACGCCCAGCGCCGAGAACGGCATCATTGGGCAGCCGGCGAAGGTGCTCAGCGAAGAACAGTCCTCGCGGCAGGCGATGGTGACGATGTTGCCGGAACCAGTCGTCACCGGTCCGACCATTGAGAAGGTTGTGCCACGCACCAGCGCGACCGCCCCGCCGGCCTCGATCTGATACGTCGATCCGCTGCCGGCAACGGTCTGGACGCGGTTCAGCGTTGCACCGAACACCTGCTTCAGCGAGATATCGACCTTGTCACCCTGTTTGTTGATCTGATTTACAACCAGGACGGTATCTTCGCCCATCTCAATCTCGGTGCCAGTGAAGAACGTGATGAGCGCGCCAGCCTTTGAGATTGTGCGAATCTCGTCACCGATGTTGATGCTTTCGCCACTCCGGGCAGGCTGCACTGCCGTCCCATCGGGATGGATGACCGCGACCTGGCCGCGCAGGATGGTGAGCGTGGCACCCTGCTGCACCTGAGCAACCGCGCTGCTCGGCGGGAGGACACCCACCAGACAGAGGCTCAGGCAGAGGAGGACGCGAACCGCAGCGCGTGCCGAGGTCTGATGCAACATCCGTTCAAGTCCTCTGTGCAATGTGCGCGACTGGCGTGATACGTCAAGTGCCCGCCAATCTTATGCCGTACCCGTGCTGCCGTCAATGTCGATGTCCCGACGACGGAGGCGGACCGCGCCACCGGCGACAATGGCAGTTCGTTGCGCCAGGGCGCGGCAGGATTGCCGATTTCGTCATGGCGCACACGCATCCACATCTGAGACGCTTGTAGCGCCCGTACGCACCTGATTCATACGTGAGCGACCGGTCCCGGGGGCGTCACGTCGCAGCACACGGCTCGAGGTTCGGGGTGTCATCGGTGCGTCATGTCACAATGATCTACTTCTGATAGCGTGCGATATCGGCGCAGGCTGGGCGCTGAAGCGGCGCATCGTTTTCTCACTGACAGTGCAGTGGCACTGGTGGCACTTTTGGAGACACAGGAATGGTGACGGAACGCGCGGTGGCTGCGGGCCGCCGCATCCTGGTCGTGGACGACGACCCGCGTGTGCTGAGCCTGATGGAGCGCGGCCTAGCGTTCGAGGGGTACGCCGTCGATACGGCGGCAGATGGCGTCGCTGCACTGGACATCGCCCGAGACCGTCCGCCCGACCTCGTGGTGCTGGACGTCATGATGCCGGGGCCGGACGGCATCGAAGTCTGCCGACGCTTGCGAGGCGGAGACAGCGAAATGGCGATCTTGATGCTGACCGGCCGCGCCAGTGTGCCGGCACGGATTGCCGGCCTCGACGCTGGCGCGGACGACTATCTCGTCAAGCCGTTTGCGTTCGACGAACTGTTGGCGAGGATTCGGGCACTGCTCCGCCGGACCATGCCGCCGGAGCATGAGCGGCTTGAGTTCGATGGTCTGACGCTGGTGCCGTCCACCCGCGACGTGACGCGTGAGGGGGCGTCGATTGACCTGACGACGCGTGAGTACGAGCTTCTCGAATTCTTCATGCGGCATCCGCGTCAGGTGTTGCCGCGCGACCTGATCTTTGCGCGGGTCTGGGGCTTTGACTTTCTGGGCGAATCAAACGTCATTGACGTACATGTGATGCGCCTCCGCGACAAACTAGAGGCGGGCGGGCGTCATCGCCTGATCCACACCATTCGCGGCGCGGGCTACAGTTTGCGGCAGGGCACCTGATAGATGGAGGCGTTCGTGCGGCTGCCGATCCGCTGGCGCATGGCGCTGTGGTTCGCCGCACTGCTGGTGGCCCTCGTCGGTGCCATCGGCATCTTCCTGTTGTCGGCGCTGGATGACGTGGTGCAAGAGCAGATTGACGCCGCGTTGCGCTTGCGGGCGTCGCGGGTGGAACGCGAGATTACGACGGGCGATGACGACCGCCTTGATCCTCAGGACGTGCAAGCAGGCCTGCTCGAACTGGCTCCGATTGAGGAGTTGTCGTCACCGGGCATCTACGTGCAGGTGTTCGATCTGTCTGGAAACGTGATCGCCGCGTCTGCGAATCTGCCGCCCGGTCAGATTCCCGTGACGGCCGAGCTACTGGCGATGGCTATTGACGACCGCGAGGGGTTCGAGACGGTGCCGGTCGGCAATGAGCAGGTGCGGGTGCTGGCATGGCCGGTTGATCCGACTGGGCCGGTGGTTGGCATTATCGTGGTTGGGCAGTCGCTCCGGCTCATTGAGGTGACGCGCGAGGGAGTGCAGCGGCTGACGACGATTGCCGGCATCGTGGCGACCCTGGTGGCGTTGATGGGCGGTTGGTTGCTGACGGCGCACGCGCTCCGACCGGTCGCGGACGTCGCGCGGGTCGCTCGGTCGATTGCCGCGACGGGCCGCTTTGAGCAACGTATCGCCCGCCCGCTGGCAGATGATGAGGTCGGGCATCTGGTCACGACGTTTAATGAGATGCTGGAACGGCTGGAGCGCACCTTCGCCGCGCAGCGCGAGTTCCTGGCCGATGCGTCGCACGAGTTACGCGGCCCGCTGATGGTCATCAGGGGCAACCTCGATCTCCTGCGGCTGGGCCTGCCCGAGGACGGTCGCCGGGCGAGCGTCCGTGACGCCAGCGAGGAGATCGAGCGCATGTCGCGACTGGCGGCGGATCTGCTGCTACTGGCCGCGACGGACGCCGAGGAGACGTTGATTCAGGAGGTGGTGAGGCTCGACGAGGTGGTGGTGACGGCCTGGGAGCGCGGCCGGCACGTGGACGGCGACAAGCACGCCATAGAGCTTGGACGACTAGATGCCGTTTCCGTGATTGGGGATACAGCCCGCCTCGAACAACTGGTCTGGAATCTGGTGGAGAACGCGCTGCGCTACACCCCGTCTGGTGGGCGCGTCACAGTAGAGTTGGCGCACGTTGGGGAGCAAGCAACGCTGCACGTCACCGACACGGGCGTGGGCATTCCGCCTGAGCACCTTGAACGTATTTTTGAGCGGTTCTACCGCGTGGACAAGGCCCGGTCCCGGCAGAACGGCGGCACGGGCCTCGGACTCGCCATCGTCAAGAGTGTTGCCGACGGGCACGGTGGCCGGGTCGCTGCGACGAGCGTCGTCGGGCGGGGTACGACGTTCACCGTGACGCTACCGGTGCCGTCTCTGCACCGGCCGGGCGTTACGCCGGTCCCAGACGCCGGCCTCAAGTCAGGAGCAACGCGCCCGGACCCGACGGTCACGGTATAGCGGCAAGCCATAGAACGTCACGTGGGCGTGGCCTGCACCACGGCCACCGGTGCCACGTACGCCGCGAGGTGCTCGCCCGTCAGGGTGGATATCGCGGCGACGAGATCGGCGGGCGTGCCCTCGAAGACGATCCGGCCGCCGTCGTGGCCGGCACCGGGTCCCAGGTCGATGATCCAGTCGGCATGCGCCATAACCGCCTGGTGATGCTCGACCACGATCACAGACTTTCCACCGTCAACCAGCCGATCCAGCAGGCCGAGCAGGTGCTCCACATCAGCGAGGTGCAAACCGGAGGTTGGCTCGTCGAGGACGTAGATCCCGCCCTTCTCGCCCATGTGGGTGGCCAGTTTCAGACGCTGGCGCTCTCCGCCCGACAGTGTGGTCAGCGGCTGCCCCAGCGAGATGTAGCCGAGCCCGACACCGTGGAGTCGTTCGAGGATGGCGTGCGCGGCCGGAGTGCGGGCCTCGCCGGTGCCGAAGAACGCCTTGGCCTCGGTCACCGCCATCGCCAGCACCTCGCTGATGTCCCGGCCGCCGAAGTGGTAGTCCAGCACCGATGCCTGGAACCGCTTTCCCTCGCACTCCTCGCAGGTGGTGGCGACGCCGGCCATCATCCCCAGGTCGGTGTAGATGACGCCGGTGCCGTTGCAGTTCGGGCAGGCACCTTCAGAATTGGAGCTAAACAGCGCCGCCTTCACGCCATTGGCCTTCGCGAACGCCTTGCGGATCGGGTCTAGCAGCCCGGTGTAGGTCGCCGGGTTGCTCCGTCGCGAGCCGCGAATCGCACCCTGGTCAATCGACACCACACCATCGCCGGCGGGGAGTGACCCATGCACGAGCGAACTCTTGCCGGACCCGGCGACGCCGGTGACGACGACTAGCACCCCGAGCGGAATGTCCACATCGACATCGCGGAGGTTGTGCCGGTTCGCACCACGAATCTCCAGAACGCCGGTCGGCTTGCGGGTCTCGGCCTTGAGGTGTGCACGGTCGTCGAGGTGGCGTCCGGTGAGGGTGTCGCTGGCTCGTAGGCCATCGACGGTGCCCTCGAAGCAGACGGTGCCGCCTGCCGAGCCGGCACAGGGGCCGAGATCAACGGCGTGGTCCGCGATTGCAATCATCTCGGGCTTGTGCTCCACGACCAGCACGGTGTTGCCCTTGTCGCGTAGCTGCAACAGTAGGTCATTCATTCGTTGGATGTCGTGCGGGTGCAGGCCGATGGTTGGCTCATCGAAGATATAGGTCACGTCGGTGAGCGACGACCCGAGGTGCCGGATCATCTTGGTGCGCTGTGACTCGCCGCCCGAGAGCGTGCCGGAGGGTCGTTCGAGGCTGAGGTAGCCGAGTCCGATCTCCACGAACGAATCGAGCGAATGACGGAGCGATGCCAGCAGCGGCGCTACCGACGGCTCGTCCAGACTGCTCACCCACGCGGCAAGGTCGCTGATCTGCATGGCACAGGCGTCGGCGATGTTGATCCCCTTGATCTTGGAGGACCGAGCAATGGCGTTGAGGCGGGTGCCGCCGCACTCGGGACAGGTGGTGAATGTCACTGCGCGTTCCACGAAGGCGCGGATGTGCGGCTGCATGGCCTCGACGTCCTTGGATAGGAACGACTTCTGGATCTGCGGGATCAGCCCCGTGTAGGTCAGGTTGATCCCCTCGACCTTGATCTTGGTCGGCTCCTTGTAGAGCAGGTCGTTCAGTTCCTTCTTGGTGTATTCCCGGATTGGCTTGTCCGGGTCGAAGAAGCCACAGCCACGGTTGATGCGACCGTACCAGCCATCCATGCTGTAGCCGTGGACCGTTACCGCGCCTTCATTGAGCGACTTGCTGTCGTCGTACAACTGGGACAGATCAAAGTCGGTCACGGATCCCATGCCCTCGCAGCGCACGCACATGCCGCCGAGACGGGAGAACACGCGCTTCTCGGTCGTCTTCCCAGCGCTCGTCTCGATCGTGATCGCACCGGCTCCGCTGACCGTGGCGGTGTTGAAGGAAAACGCGTTGGGCGATCCGATGTACGGCTTGCCCAGACGGCTGAAGAGGATGCGCAGCATCGCGTTGGCGTCGGTGGCAGTGCCGACTGTCGAGCGGACGTTAGCACCCATCCGCTCCTGGTCAACGATGATCGCCGTCGTCAGCCCGTCGAGCACATCGACGTCGGGCCGGGCCAGCGTGGGCATGAAGCCCTGCACAAAGGTGCTGTACGTCTCATTGATCAATCGCTGCGAATCTGCAGCGATGGTGCCGAATACCAGTGAGCTTTTTCCCGAGCCGGAGACACCGGTGAACACCGTCAGCCGGCGCTTCGGGATCTCGATGCTGACATCCCTGAGGTTGTTCACGCGCGCGCCCTGAACTCGGATCAGATCGTGGCGGTCGGCAGCGTGCAGCGCAGGCGACGGCGTGTCCGTCCTCGTGGCGATGCTCATCGGTGTCTCCAACTGGTTGGCGGTGCCGCCTTCGCGGTCGTCGTCGGCGTCGCCCGCGTCGATCTCACCGGCGTCGGGCCGTACGTCTGGTGCTCGGTCGTCGGCGCTGTCCCGAGATCGGTCGCAGTGTAGTGTAGCGGCGGTGTCAGCCGGGGTTGCGCCACGCCCGTCTGCCTGAGGATCGCCCAGTGTCGCGTTACAACTCGCGCTTAGCAATATCGTTGACCTCGGGCCAGTCCAGGAGGCGGCGCGGGAAGCTGCGGCATGTGTGATACGGAGCGCCGAGCAGACGCCGGCCGAAGCACGTGTGACCACGAGGCTACCGAAACCGGCATCGTGCGTTGGCTCCCCTGCGGTGCCATCAGTGCAGGCGATGGGCACGTTTGCCCGACGGCTTCAGCGCCGTTCCTGGATGCGGATGAGGTTGCCCGCAGGATCTCGGACGGCGCAGTCCCGAACCCCGTACGGCTGATCGGTCGGCTCCTGCACGATGTCGGCGCTGCTAGCCTGTAGCCGCGCGAACGCCCCTTCGAGGTCGGCGGTGGCCAGCAGGATGCCGCCGTAGGTGCCCTTAGCCATCATCTCGGCGATGGTACGGCGCTCGTCGTCGGTAATGCCGGGGTCGGCGGCCGGTGGGTGCAGGACGATGGACGTGCCGGGCTGGTCGGCGGGGCCGACCGTGATCCAGCGCATCCCCTCGTATCCGACGTCATTGCGGACCTCGAAGCCGAGGGTATCGCGGTAGAAGGCTAGTGCGGCGTCTGGGTCGTTGTGGGGAAGGAAGCTTGCGTAAATGGTGATGTTCATGCTCGTCATTCTAGGTGCCGCTCGGGGCCGGCGCTTCTCGATTCCTGATCGGTCTCGTCACCTGTTTCGCCACACAGGACGGCATCCCAGCCGTCGTGGGTGCCGCGTCGCGCCGATAGACGCTGGGAGGTACACCGACCAACTCCGTGAAGCGCGTGCTGAAGGTGCCCAGCGACGAGCAGCCGACCGCGAAACAGACGTCGGTGACGCTGAGGTCGCCACGCCGCAGCAGCGCCATTGCGCGCTCGATGCGCCGCGTCATCAGGTAGCTATACGGCGACTCACCGTACGCGATCCGGAACTCGCGGCTCAGGTGCCCGGCCGACATATTCGCGCCGCGCGCGAGGGCCTCAACATCCAGCGGCTGCGCATAGTCCCGGTCGATTCGGTCGCGGACACGGCGCAACTCCGCAAGGTCGCGCAGGCGCTGTGCGATGGCAGGTTTGCTGGTCACCTGAAAGAATGTGCCACATCGCATCGGCGCTGTCTAGCCCCGCTCGCGTCCCGCTGTCCGCCCGCGTGCGCGACAGTCGGCACCACGACAACGCCACGATCTCTCTGTTGGCGAGTGCGAACGCGAAGACGACAGCCGACCTACTACAGGTAGTGCTGACTGAGGCGCGACGGAAGGCCACAGACTCTGGATAGGGGCCCACGCGAGAGATGAGCCGCCCGGGTCAATCCGAGGCGGCTCATCTCTATCTGGTCAGGGTGGTGAGGGCGCAGGGATTCGAACCCTGAACCTTGGGCTTAAAAGGCCCACCAGGACCGTACGGGCGCTTGCGCTCCTCTGCGTTCGTATCTGGTAACACTGTCCGGAATAGCGTTCCTGCGTGGTCGCTGCCGGTGGTTTCCGAGTGCCGTTCCCCCACCTGTTCCCCCACCGCTACCAGGAAGGAACGGCCGTCTATTTCCCCACCTGGCCGACTCCCCGGCGAGGCCGTCAGTGGTTTGTCGCGCCGTGAAAGGCCGGATTCAGGACTGCAGTGCCGTACACTTGTTCTAGGAGCGGGTGCGCGCCTAGCTAGCGCCCGATGAGTCCGACGACCACAGACGCC
>JBBQBU010000229.1:0-8986 GCA_038318015.1 Chloroflexota bacterium
CGCCATTGCTGCGGCCGAGGCGCTGGTGCAACACCCGGTGCTGGCCGCTGGCGAGCAGACGCTCGACACACGCCAGGTGCAGCACCAGTTGACGCTGGCCGCAGACAAGGTCATGAGTGAGGGCGGCCTGTTCGCCCCGGAACTTGCGGCGCTGGCGCTGAAGCAGGCAGAGGGCGACCTGTTTGAAGCCGCGTTCTTGATCCGTGCGTACCGCAGCACGCTGCCTCGCTTCGGCTATTCGCTGCCGGCGCGCGGCGACGCCATGCGGGTGGTACGCCGCATCTCGTCGGCGTTCAAGGACGTGCCCGGCGGTCAGTTGCTGGGCCGCACGCGCGACTACACCCAGCGGCTGCTCGACTTCTCGCTGCTGCGCGCCGGCGCACCGAAGAACGGGGTCGCGATGGCGGCAAATGGGCGCGGTACGCTCGATTCGCGTGAGAACGACTCGGCGAACAGCGGCGTTGCACGCGGCACCGCACAGGGCACCGGCAATGGCGCGACACCATTCGATCCAACTACGGTGCCGGAACCGGCGTTCCCGAAGGTGGCCGACGCCATGCGCGCAGCCGGCCTGATCGCGCCGCTGCTGGAGCCAGACCCAACGGTCGAGCCGCCCGACATGACGATTGACGCGGTGCGCTTCCCGGCCCCCCGCGCGGCCCGCTTGCAGATGCTGGCGCGCGGCGAGAGCGGCGCAATGCTGGCGTTCGCCTACAGCAGCCTGCGCGCGTTCGGCGGCGGCGACCATGCGACTGTTGCCGAGTTACGGGTCGGCGACCTGCCGCTCCAGGTGGTCCACCCGCTGCTCGGCACGCCCGTCACCATCGGGTGCTACCGCGTCACGGAGGCCGAACTGCTCGGTCCGGACCGCGACCAGCACATCCCGGGGCGCCTGCATGCCGGGTACAGCCTGGGCTACGGGCTGGTGTTCGGCCAGCACGAGCGCAAGGCGATCTCGATGGGCATCCTCGACAGTACCCTGACGGCCTCTGATGGGCAAGAGCGCGCGAAGGGCGAGTTCTCGCCGGCCAGTGACCAGGAGATGGTGCTGTCGCACATCGACCCCATCGAGAGTGCGGGGTTTGTGGAGCACCTGAAGCTACCCCACTACGTGACGTTCGGGAGCAGCCTGCAAGGCACCCTCGCGATGCAGGCCGAGCAGCGCGCGACCGCCTCCAATGGGCAGGCCGATCCCCAGGACCACCACGGCGTCGCCGCCGGCCAGTTGCACCACCACGGTGACGGAGTGCTCCATGCTCACGACGAGTAACGGCACCAGCGATCTGCACGCCCCCTTCGCCGAGGCTCCCGCCTCCCCCGAGGCGCTACCGGCCGAGGTCGGCACGCTGGAGGGCTACAACTACGGCTTCCTCGACGAGTTGAGCAAGAAAGCCGTGCGCCGGGCCTTGCTGAAGGGTGTCGCGATCCCCGGCTATCAGGTGCCGTTCGGCTCGCGCGAGCTACCGATTGCACGGGGTTGGGGCACCGGCGGCCTGCAAATCACGCTGTCGCTGGTTGGCCCTGGCGACGTGCTGAAGGTGATCGACCAGGGGGCAGATGAGGGCGTCAACGCCGTCAACATTCGCCGGCTGGTTGAGCGGACCTCGCCGGGCGTCGCCACGACGCTGGATACGGGCGCTGCGACGATCATCCAGACGCGCCACCGCATCCCTGAGTTGCCGCTCCGTGATGACCAGCTACTCGTGCTCCAGGTGCCGCAGCCGGAGCCGCTCCGCAACGTCGAATGGCGCGAGGCCGAGACCCGCCGCATGCACGCGGAGGCCGACTATAGCCGGATGTGGGTCGCCCTGTATGAGGACGTGGTGCAGAACGGCCGCGTGACCAAGTACGCCGGCTATCCGGTGCTGGTGAACGGCCGGCACGTCATGGCCCCTAGCCCAATCCCGAAGTGGGACGTGCCGAAGCTGCACATGGCCCCGTACCTGTCGCTGTTCGGGGCGGGCCGCGAGAAGCGCATCTACGCCGTGCCGCCGCTGACCAGTGTGGTGCCGCTCTCGTTTGACGACTACCCGTTCGCAGTGGAAAGCTTTGGCGGGGCGACGTGCGCCCGGTGCGGCAGCCCAAAGACGTATCTGGTGTCGCTGCCTGACCAGCAGGGCGGCGGCGTCTACATCTGCTCAGACAGCAACTGGTGCGACACGACGCTGGCCGCCAGCCTGGCTGCACACGGGGAGGCCTGCCGATGAGCGCGCTGCCAACGCCGGCCGCCCAGAACGGCCACGCGCACGCCCACCCGCAGGCGCGCGACGCCGGACCCGACCACCCTCACGACCATACCCACGGCGATGACGATGAACACGCGCACCCTGCTATCGCTGTCCACGCGCCGCTGGCGGCCACAGCCGAAGCCGGCCCCGCGATGCGTGTCGCCGGCCTGACGAAGCTGTACGGGCGGGGCTGCCCCGACTGCATCGCCACGACCGGCCCCGACGTGGAGACGAACGCCTGCGCGGCGTGCGGCACGCTGGTGGCCTGCGCCAACGTCTCGTTCCAACTCCAGGCGGGCCACACTATCGGTATCGTCGGCGAGAGCGGCAGCGGCAAGACGACGGTGCTGCGCGCGCTGTACGGCGACGTGACGCCCACGGCCGGCACCGCCCATCTGGCGGCCTACCGCGACGGCCAGCGCAGCATCTTCGAAGCCAGCTCTGCCGAGCGCCGGCGCATCCGCAACTTCACGCTCGGCATGGTCTACCAGCACGCCTGGGAGGGGCTGAACCTCCGCATCAGCGCCGGCGGCAACGTCGCGGAACGCCTGCTGGCGGCCGAGTGGCGGCGCATCGGGCAGATCCGCGAGCGTGCGGCCGGGCTGCTGGGCCGCATGGAAGTGCCCGTCGCCCGGATGGACGATTTCCCGGCCTACTTCAGCGGCGGCATGCAACAGCGCGTGCAGATCGCCAAGGCGCTGGCGAACGGCCCGTCGGTGGTGCTGCTGGACGAGATGACCTCGGGACTGGACGTGTCGGTACAGGCCGGTGTGTTGGACCTGATTCAGGAGATCCAGCGGGACGAGGGCGTGGCGATGGTGGTCGTGTCGCATGATCTGGGTGTCGTGCGGCTGCTCTGTGAGCGCACGATGGTGATGAAGAACGGGCGCGTGGTCGAGGCTGGCCTGACCGACCAGATTCTGGAAGACCCGCACCACCCGTACACGCAACTTCTGGTTAGCTCGATCAACGCCTGAGCCCCCGACCTGTTTGCCGGCCGGCGCTCTCTGGCCGGCTCACCGAAGGAGCGACCATGCTGGACACCCCTCACCTGCGCATTCGCGGGTTGCAGAAGCAGTTTGTGCTGCACCTGCTGGAAGGCAAGACGCTGCTCGGGTTCACCGATGTGAGCCTGGACGTGCCGCAAGGGCAGTTCGTCGGCATCGCCGGGCGCAGCGGCAGTGGCAAGTCGTCGCTGCTGAAGTGCATCTATCGGACCTACCTTGCGGACCGCGGCGCGATGCTCTACCGCCGGGCGGACGGCAGCGTCGTTGACCTCGCAACCGCCGACGACGACACGATGCTGGCCCTGCGCGCCGACGAGATCGGGTACGTCTCGCAGTTCTTGCGACCGACCCCGCGCGTGCGGGCGCTCGACCTCGCTGCGCGGCCGTTGCTGCGGCGGGGCGTGTCGCTGGCGTCGGCCCGCGAGCGCGTTGCCGTGCTGTTCGAGCGGCTCCAACTACCGGCCGAACTCTGGGACGGCTACCCGATTTTGTTCAGCGGCGGCGAGCAACAGCGCGTCAATCTGGCCCGTGCGCTGGTGGCCGCGCCGCGCCTGCTCCTCTTGGACGAGCCGACATCGGCGCTTGACGAGTCGTTGCAGGCGCAAGTGGCCGAGTTGCTGGCCGAGGCTGGCTCGCGCGGCACCACAATGATCGGCGTGATGCACGACACGGCCTTGCTGGCCCAACTTGCCGACGTGGTCGTCACGATGGCGGGCGGGCGGATGGTGGACCGTCAGGACGGCGGCCGGCGCTCGACAGCCGGCGCAACGGCCCTGTCGGCATCAGCGTAGGGCACGCCGCGCCTCCGTCAGGCGGCGCGCTGGAGAAACACCGTATGGAACAGTTCGCCCAGTCGTTCGCCATTATCAACGCCACCGTGATCCTGCCGGATGCCGTTCTTTCGGGCGGCGCGGTACTGGTCCGCGATGGCCTGATCGCCGAGGTGGCCCCGGCGGCCTCGGCGCTGCGCCAGGAGCCGGAGCACGTCGTCAACGCGGAAGGCGCGTACCTGCTGCCCGGCATCGTGGACTTGCACAACGACGGCTACGAGTATGAACTGAACCCGCGCCCGAACGCGGCGCTGCCGTTGCCGCTGGCGTTCGCCACCTTTGAGCGCCGGCTCGTGTCGGCCGGCGTGACGACCGAGTTCCACGCGATCTCGTTCATGGACCGGCCCAGCACCGGGCGGTCGGTGAGCGCGGCCGAGCGGGCCAGCGGCTACATTGCCACGCTGCGCCAGGACGGCTTCCGCGCGGTCGATCACCAGATCTTGCACCGGCTGGATGTCTGGTCGCCGGCCGTGCTGGACATGGTGTTCGCGTCGGTGGACCGGATGCCGGTGCGCTACCTGTCGCTGAACGACCACACGCCGGGCCAGGGGCAGTTCCGCGACATTGCGGCGTACATCGCCCGCATGAAAGCGTATGAGGAGACGCGCGGGACCACGCCGCTGGACGTGGACGGCATGTTCCGCACGATTGCCGAGCGCGGGGCAGACACCGAGACGCTGCCGGCCATCTACGAGCGCCTGCGCGTGGAGGCGGCCCGGCAGCCGCTCGTCGTCGCGACCCACGACGACGACTCGCCGGAGAAGGTCGATTTCGGCTGGGCGCTCGGCGCGCGGGTGGCCGAATTTCCGGTGACGGTCGAGGCGGCCGAGCGCCAGCGCGAGCGCGGCATGCCGATCATCGTTGGCGCACCAAACATCGTGCGGGGCGGCTCCCAGAGCGGCAACCTGGACGCACGCGAACTGATCCAGCGCGGGCTGGCCGACATCATCTGCGCCGACTATCACGTGCCGTCGCTGTTGCCGGCGGCCTTGCGGCTGGTTGACGAGGGGCTGGTAGGCCTGCCCGCAGCCATCCGCATGCTGACGCTCAACGCGGCCCGTGCGGTCGGCTTGACGGATCGCGGGGCCATCGCGCCGGGGCAACTGGCCGACCTCTGCATCGCTCGCGTTGACGGCTCCGGCGTGCCGCAGATCGAGCAGGTGTTTCGGCAGGGGCGCAGTGTCTTCAGCTTCGTGCGGGCGACGCCGGCTAGCGTGCTGGTCGCCTGACGCGGCCGGCCTCTTCACCACCTGACGGGGGACAGCGTATGGTAGTCGCGATCACCAGGCGGCTCGGCAAGCAGCCGCGTGCAGGCGGCCATGGTGGCGTGGGGTGCAGGGATCAATGACCGCCTCACCCGATGCCACGTCCCAGCGATCTGCGGTCGGCCCCGTGACGCTGCCCGAGTCGGCCGCGCCAGACAGTGCGCCCTCCACTGATGGGCGGCGTGTGCTGGTGGCCGTCGTGACGGGCGAGGCGGGTGCGCGTATCCAGGCGTGGCGCGAGCGGCACGATCCGGAGCAGGCCCGCCGGCTGCCGCCCCACGCGACGCTCTGCTACTGGCCGCCGGTGGTGGAGCCTGCGGTGCTGGAGCCGCAGGTGCGGCACGCGTTCGACCGGCCGATCTGCGTGCGCCTCGGTGCCGTCCACGAGTTCGACAACCCCGACCGCACGTTCTATGTCGAGGTGCAGGAGACGGCCGGACTTGATGCGGCGCGTGCCCGCCTCTACGACGGCACGCACCTGCAGCTACCGGGCCGTGCCGACTGGTCGTGGCACGTCACCTGCGTCCGCTACGGGCGCATGCGCGACCTGGACCGGTTGCGCCGTGCCGCCGCCAAGCTGACCCTCGGCATCGCCTGGGACATCGACACGGTGGCCTACCTGGAGCTGCGCGGGGGCGTCTACCGGCCGCTCGCGACCTGGCGCGTCGGCGGCTGAATCGGCGCGCCGGGCCGCGGACGCTATCCCTTGACGCCGGACGTGACGAACGTGGAGATGATCCGCTGCTGGGCGAAGGCGTAGAGCACCAGCGGCGGGATCGTCGCCAGCGTCGCCGTCGCCATCATCGCGCCCCAGAGTTGGTTTGATTCCGAGTTCCGGGCGAAGAACTGCATCCCAACGGCCAGCGTCTTGGTATCCAGTTCGTTCAGGATCAGCAGCGGCCAGAGGTACTGGTTCCAGGCGCTCAGGAACGCCAGGATCGTGACCACGGCGATGGCGGGCCGCACGTTTGGCACGACGATCTGCCAGAGTAGCGCCCACGGGCCGGCACCGTCGATGCGAGCCGCGTCGAAGATGTCGGGCGGCAACGTCAGGATGTACTGGCGCAGCAAGAAGACGTAAAACGCCGTGTGCGCGACGGACGGCACAATCACGCCCGCCTGCGAGTTCAACCAATCGAGCTTCGCCACCACGATGTAGCTGGGAATCACGGTCACGATGAACGGAACAATCATCGTGCCGAGTACCAGCGAGAAGCACAGTTGCCGGCCAGGGAAACTGAGCCGCGTGAATGCGAAGGCGGCCGGCAGGCTCACCGCGAGCTTGCCTAACGTGGTGGCGCAGGCGATGACGGTGCTGTTGAAGAACCACCACCCAATCGGGAACGCGCGGAACGCCTCCGGGAAGTTCGCGAGCGTCGGAGCGTTCGGGATCAGCCGCAGGCCCGGCAAGAAGATCTCGCCGCTCTCCTTGAACGCTGTGGAGAGCATCCAGAGCAGCGGGAAGACCGTTGCTAGACATAGCAAGATGACCAGCAGATGCAGCACGGCGTGCAGCAGATACCCCATCAGCGGCCGGCTGCGGGCCACCGCTGGCCGGCCTGTCACGGAGACGGCGCTAGACATGGCCGAGGCCTCCGACATCTCGACTGATGCGCGGCGGCCTAGCCATAGTGGACATGCCGCTCGACGAACCGGAATTGCAGCCAGGTCAGCGCGATGACGACAACCGACACCAGGATCGCCACGGCGCTGGCGATGCCGACCTGGAAGTACCGGAACGCCTGCTGGTACAGGTAGTAGATCAGGTTGGAGCTACGGTCGAACGGGCCGCCATCGGTCAGCACGTTGACGGCGCTGAACACCTCGTCGTTCACGAAGATGACCGTGGTGACCAGCACGAAGAACAGCGTGGGCGTGATGAGCGGCCAGCGGATGTGCCGCAGCAGTTGCCAGCCGCCCGCCCCGTCAATCGAAGCGGCCTCAAGGTACTCCTCCGGCACCGCTTCCAGCGCCGCGAGGTAGAGCAGCAGATTGAACCCGAACGCCTTCCAGGTGGACACCAGGATGATGCACCAGATGGCCGTCTGCGGGTTTGACAGCCAGTTCACGCGACTGCCGCCCCCAGCGACAATCATCTGATTGAGCACACCCTGAATCGGGTTGAAGATCCAGAGCCAGACCAGCGCGGCCACGGCAAACGAGACGACGGTCGGCGTGAACAGGACCACCCGGTAGACGCCCTGTGCCCGCGACTTCCGGATCGGCCAGAGGAGCAGCGCCATGCCCAGCGGCAGCAGCACCTTGATGGGCACCAGCGCCGCGAGATACACCGCCGTCTGGCCGATGGCGAGCCGGAAGCGTGGGTCTTCGGGCAGCCGCGCGTAGTTGTTCAGCCCTACGAAGCGCCAGTCCGGCGACACGAGGTTCCAATCGTACAGGGAGAGATACGCCGAGTAGACGAGCGGCCAGTAATTGAACACGACGAGCAGCGTGAGCAGCGGTAGCACGAACAGGTAGCCTGCCAGTGTCTCCGCACGCAGCCTGCGGCGCGAGCCAACGGGCCGCGTGCGTGCCGGCACGGGCGTCGTGGGAGTGTGGGCGGGGTGGGCAGGAGCATGCTTGTGGGCTGGGGCGCTGCTCACGCGGTCGGCCTCCAGGGGCAGAAACAGGGGCAGGGGTCGAGGGGTACGGATCAGCCCTGCGTGATGAGGCCCTGGACCTCGGCCTTGGCCTGCTTCAGCCCATCCTCAACCGGCAGGTCGTTCGCCCAGATGCGCGACACGTACGTGCCCCAGACTCGTTGTGCTTCGCCGCCGCGCCGGCCCGGCCAGGCCGTCTCGCGGGTCAGACCCTCGTTGTACTGCGTGTACGCGGCCTCCTGGCCGGGGACCAGCGGCACCGGGAATGACGTGGCGTTCAGGTAGCCCGTCTTCATCCAGAGTTCGGTGCCGGCCTGCGACGCCGCGAACCTGATGAACTCCCAGGACGCGGCCTGCTGCTCCTTGTCGCGGGCGAAGCAGGCGATGAACGAGCCGCCGCTCGACATGCGGCGCGGCTTGCCGGGGTACAGCGGGAACGGGTGCGTGCCCAACGTGAACTGCACGCCGCTCCGCAGCCCACCCAGCGAGGCGATGCTGTTCATGAACAGGGGCATGCTGCCGCCCTGGAACGCGGCGGTGTTCTCGCGCGGGGTTGCCAGCGAGAGCAGCTCTGCCTTGCCAAGATCGGCCATCACCTTCATGGCGTTCGCCGCCTCCGGGCTGTCCATCGACGGCACGTTCTCGTCGTTCAGGACACGCCCGCCTGCATTCTGGATCAGGCTTTGCGCCGGCCAGTCTGGGTTGCCGCCCAGCCCGAGGACCGGCCCGCCGCTGACGGCCTTCACCTTCGGGGCGACCTCTGCGAAAGTCGTCCAGTCCTTGAACATCGCCGTCGGCTCGAAACCGTGCTGCTTCATGAAGTCGGCGTTGTAGTACAGCACCGGGCAGGACAGCGCGTACGGCATCCCCTTCGTCTTGCCGCCGAGCTTCACCAGCGACACGGCAGCCGGGTTCATCGCGCCGAGCACCCGGTCAAGCTCACCAGCCGGGGCAATGTCGTCCAGGTTCGTGATGCCGAGGCTGGCGTCGGCAAACAGGATGCTGGCCCAGGGGATCATTACCAGCGCTGGCGGCTTGCCGGCCACCATATCCGCC